>JAQVKX010000040.1 GCA_028694425.1 Candidatus Gastranaerophilales bacterium | reverse complement strand
CATTAATTTTTCATAATCAATATGATGTTCTCTTGCATATTTGATAAATTCTTTTTCTTGTTTACTTACATTAATTCTGAATTCTAAAACTACTCCATTAATGGGCTTTCTGCCCGCACCTTTACGTTTACCGCCCCATTTAGCGATTTCTTTATCGGAGTTTTCTATTATTTTTTGTTTTCTTGCGTTTGATAAAGCATTTATTAATTCGTCATTTGTTGTCATTACCGAGTTCCTTTTTCTTGTAATCTTCGATATTTCGTATAGCCTGTTCTATAAATCTTTTTGGTGCTTTTTGTGTTTTCTTTAAAACTATAAGCCCTATGATAATGATTTTGTTTTCTACATACATAAAGTATGCTCTTACACCTTTTGGTTTTAGTTCAAATAATTTTAAACTGTTCTAAAGCTTCTTTGGTGTAGCGAGAATTAAATTTTTTCATTAAATTACCTTACTAACATTATACTTGATTAAGAACCTTTTTTCAAGTGTTTAATTAAATTACTTTAATATTTTAGCATAAACCAATGCTTGGTTTGGATTTTTGTTTGTGATATTTTAAAAAAGGGAAAAGGAAAAAGAAGGTTATAAGGTTATAGGTTGTTTAACCGAAATTGAACGACCTTGCAGAACTGATAAACTTATTACCCTATAAACCAAACTGTTCACCCATTCACCCATTCACCCATTCAACTTATTAACTTTAAAAAGGACTTAAAAATTGACAACAAATTTACAAGACTTATCAACAGTTTATGATGCAAAAGCCACGGAAGAAGAAATTTACAAATTCTGGGAAGAGAATAATTGCTTTAAGGCAGACGCAAAAAGCAAAAAACCTCCTTATTCAATTGTAATTCCTCCTCCTAATGTTACCGGTGTTTTGCATATGGGGCATGCACTTGACGGTACTTTGCAGGATATATTAATACGTTATCACAGAATGTACGGTTATGAAGCACTTTGGTTGCCCGGAACAGACCACGCAGGTATTGCAACACAAAACGTTGTTGAAAAAAATCTTAGAGAAAAGGGTACCGACAGGCATGAAATAGGCAGGGAAAAATTCTTAAAAATCACTTGGGATTGGGCAAATGAACATAAATCCGCTATTTTAAACCAGTTTAAGAGGCTGGGAGCATCTTTTGACCGTTCAAGAGAACGTTTTACTCTTGATAAAGGATGTTCAGAGGCAGTTAAAGAAGTTTTTATAAAATTATACGAAAAAGGTTTGATTTATAAAGGTGCTTATATTGTAAACTGGTGTCCGCGTTGCCAGAGTGCAATTTCTGACATTGAAACCGAATACGAAACAGAAAACGGTCACTTATGGGAGATTTCTTATCCGTTTAAAGAAGGTCCGGGAGCTATTGTAATTGCAACAACCCGTCCTGAGACAATGTTTGGCGATGTAGCTATTGCGGTTAATCCTGCCGATTTTAAATATAAAGACTTGATAGGCAGAAAAGTTTGTATGCCTCTTACGGGAAGAGAAATTCCGATTATTGCGGATGAGTATGTAGATAAACACTTTGGAACAGGTGCGTTGAAAATTACACCTGCCCACGACCCTAATGACTATGAAGTCGGCAAACGTCATAATTTAAAACCTGTTTGGGTAATTGACGGAGAAGGCAAAATGAAAGCTTGTCCCGAGGTCCCTTGGGAACTTCACGGAGTAACAAGAGAAGAAGCTCGCAATAAAACGGTTGAAATGCTTGAAATTCAACAAGCATTGGTGAAAGTTTCAGAACATATTCATAATGTCGGTAAATGCCAACGCTGCCATACAACAATCGAGCCGCTTTTATCCGAACAATGGTTTGTTAAAATGGAACCGCTTGCAAAAGAAGCAATTGCTGCAGTCAAAGACGGCAGAATAAAATTTGTTCCCGAACGTTGGGAAAAGAATTACCTGAGTTGGATGGAAAATATCCGCGACTGGTGTATTTCCCGCCAGCTCTGGTGGGGACATCAAATCCCTGCGTATTACCATAACCAAACAGGTGAAATGGTTGTTGCCAAAGAAAATCCTGACCCCAAAAATTATACACAAGATTCTGATGTGCTTGATACCTGGTTTTCTTCAGGCTTGTGGCCGTTTTCTACAGTGGGATTCCCGAATACCCAAAGCGATGATTTCAAAAAGTTTTATCCGACAAGCGTTTTGGTCACGGGTTTCGATATAATTTTCTTCTGGGTTGCCAGAATGATTACCATGGGGCTTGAATTTACAGGTAAAGCACCTTTTTCAACCGTTTATATCCACGGGCTTATCAGAGATGATAAGGGTCAAAAGATGTCTAAATCAAAAGGAAACACTATTGACCCTGTTAAAATTATTGACAAATACGGCTGTGACGCACTCAGATTTACTCTAACTTCGCTTTGCACATACGGCGGACAGGATATTAAGGTCAGTGACGAAAGATTTGAATACGGAAGAAATTTTGCCAATAAAATCTGGAATGCTTCGCGTTTTGTTTTGATGAACTTGGAAGGTGTTGATGATAAAGAAATTGACTTTGCCAATCTTACGATTGCCGATAAATGGATTTTGGATAAGCTAAATCAAACAGTAAAAGAGGTTAATGACAATATCAAAAATTACAGAATCGGCGAAGTCGCTCATCTTTTGTATGATTTCTTCTGGAATTCTTACTGTGATTGGTACGTTGAGATTGCAAAAATCCAATTACAAAATGAAGATTTAAAATTAAATACGCAAAGAGTTTTAAAATATGTTCTTGATATGTCTTTGAGAATGCTGCACCCGATTATGCCGCATATTACGGAGAAAGTTTATTCTTTAATTCCAAATCATGAATTTAAGGCAATTATGTCGGCAGATTTTCCGCAAGCCGGCAAAGGATATCCGACAGAAGCCAAGGAAATGGAACTTGTTTTTGAAACAATTACTTCGCTTAGAAACGTCAGACAAAGTTTTAATATTTCGCCATCGATTAAGGTTAATATAGAAATACGTCCGGAAAAAAGCGAAAAGGCTATTTTTGAAAGCGTTTTGGCTTATATTAAAAGGCTTGCCAAAGTTGAAGAAATCAGCTTTACCGATGATAAAAAACCTGTTCCTTCAAAATCTGCTACCACAGTTGTAAGTGCTTCAAAAATAATTATTCCACTGGCGGAATTAATCGATATTGATGCTGAAATTACAAGACAAAAAAAGAAACTGGAGAAATTGTCAACAGAAAAAAATGCTATTTCAGGACGTTTAAATAATAAAAAATTCGTTGAAAATGCCCCAAAGGAAGTTGTTGAAGAAAATCGGGCAAAAGTTGATGAACTTTCCACACAGGAAGGGATTATCAAGAAATTAATCGAGGCTTTAAAGTAATAACAACTTTACTTACTTTTGTTTAATTTATTTGCATATTTTTTGTCTTGTTCTTTGATATTATAAAAAAAGTAAGTAAACGCGATTACAACCGTGAGGATTATAAGAAATTTAAAAACCAAAGGGCGAATTTTTGAAATTTCAAAAATTCGCCCTTTTTTATGTAGCAAAAATTTTTTTTCACGTGTTTTATATACATGTAATGTATTAGAATAGTAGAGGAATGTATTATGAAAATAGCAGGTATATCAACCTCTTTTCATCAGGCAAAAAATGTTAAAAATAAAAATTAACCTAATTTTAAAGGTGGATTAATTGTACATAGTAATATTGGAGGAGAACTTTTTCAAGCCAGAGATTTTTTGGATACACAATGCAGGGTTGGCGGTAGAGTAGGACGTGCAGCACGTGAATTACAAAGAAATTTTGCAAAAAGTTTTAATTTGTTAAATGAAGCTAGATATGATGTGATTATTTTTAGAAAAACTGATGGTGATGCACAAGTCTTAATTGTAGACGAAAGCAAAAACATTATGGGTTCTATAGGTTGGATTTTAGATATGAGTAGTCCTATGGATGTAATAGGAAGTTTATGTAAAGCTTTTGAAAAAGCACACGAATATTCATCCATGCATTAAACTCAACAAATCTCAACAATCATTTGTGTATAAAAAATATTTAAGATAAAATTTTCATATAAAGGATAAAATTACTTTTAAATGCAAGTATAAACCATTATCGTCATCCCGAACTTGCTTCGGGATCTATCTGGCAAACTACGTTGGTAAGATGCTGAAACCAGTTCAGCATGACGGGAGTGGAAATTGTTGAAAGTTAGTACAAACAGGATAGTATATGGAAAAAAAAGGTTTTATTGAAGACGGATTTATAATTGATTTAGGCGATGCAAAAGATGCTGCCGAAATTATTTATGAACTTAGCCGAATACTGGAAATGCCTGATACAAAGGATAAGCGGATTTGTTTGAAGCTGGGCAGTATTAATCTTACGCAATCACAGCTTTTGAGCATTAAATCTTTGATAAGTTCAATGGATTTAGAACTTGCATTTGTTGATACGAGTTCCGAACAAACAGAACTTTCGGCACTAAATTTGGGTATAATTGTTTCTGAGTTGACTAACGAAATTGAAATTCAGGATTTGAGCATTGAAGAATGTAAAATTAAAGAAATCGAAGTCGGTAAACCGAAAGACGGCCTTTCTTATGAATTAATAGAAACAGAATCGGTTGAAGAAGAAAAAATTGAGGTTATCGAGAAAACAGAAGAAGAATTGGAAGCGGAAGAAAAACTTGAAGAGTTAATTGATGATGAAAATGACCGGTTAACAGACAAAGAAGTTGCAAATTACGAAATTTCCAAGCTTCCGACATTGTACCTTCAACAAACTTTGCGTTCAGGACAGACAATGAGTTACGATGGGAATATAGTTTTAATCGGAGATGTTAAACCCGGAAGTGAAATAATTGCAAAAGGCGATATCACTATTTGGGGTGTTTTAGGCGGAATTGCCCATGCCGGTGCAAGAGGAAATGATTCGGCAAAAATTCGTGCGTTAAAGATTAATGCAATTCAATTAAGAATTTCAGGATTTTACGCAAGACGTCCCGATTCAATGAACATACCTTTTATACAAAGATCAAGTGAGTTTACTCCTGAAGAAGCAAGAGTAAACAACGGTGAAATAGCAGTGTACAAAGTAAACGAAGGGTTATAAGGTGAACAGGTGAACAGTTTTGCATAATACCTATTCACCTTTTCACCTGTTCGCCCAAAAAGGAGAAAAAATGACCGGTAGAGTAATTGTAATAACGTCAGGTAAAGGCGGGGTCGGAAAGACTACCACAAGTGCAAATATTGGTACTGCACTTGCAAAAGCAGGTCAGAAAGTTGTTTTAATCGATACCGATATCGGTTTGAGGAATCTGGATTTGCTTTTAGGGCTTGAAAATAGAATAGTTTACACAATCATAGACGTTGTGGAAGAACGCTGTAAGCTTAAACAAGCTTTGGTTAAGGATAAGAAAAATCCTAACCTGTGTCTTCTTGCGGCGGCACAAACACGTGATAAAAGTGCATTAAGCCAAGAACAGCTTAAGGAAATTTGTGATGAATTAAAAAAAGATAACGATTTTATAATTGTAGATTGTCCGGCAGGTATTGAACAAGGTTTTCAGAATGCGATCTCCGGTGCAACGGAAGCAATTATTGTTACAACCCCGGAAATGTCGGCTGTTCGTGATGCGGATAGAATTATCGGGCTTTTGGAGGCAAAAGAAGAAATAGAATCTTACAGATTGCTTTTAAACAGAGTTCGCCCAAATCTTATCCAGTCAAATGATATGATGAGTGTTGAAGATGTTGTGGATATTTTATCATGTACTTTAATAGGAATAATTCCCGAAGATACAGGTGTTATAACTTCTACAAACAAAGGAGAACCGATTGTAAATGATGAAAAATCGCTCGCAGGAAAGGCGTATCAGAATGTAGCAAAAAGAATTATGGGCGAGGAAGTTGATTTTATTGATTTAAACGAACCGAGAGGCATCGTTGAAAAAGTAAAAAAGTTCTTTTCAGGGCTTTTGGGTAAGGAGCAGAGAGCATGATAGAGATATTCAATGATTTATATAAAAAACTGGCGGGATTTTTCCGTCCGGAAGAGAAGGAAAACGTAAAAGAAGTTGCCTGTAACAGGCTTAAACTCGTTTTAATGCAGGACAGAACAAATCTTACACCACAACTTTTGGAAAGAATGCGTGGTGAATTAATAGATTTATTATCAAAATATGTTGAAATGGATAGAGAAGCTTTGGAATTGAACTTTGCACAAGAAGGTGATTCTATGGCATTAATGCTTTCTATTCCTGTACTCAGAGCAAAAGATGAAGCTGAAATCCAGGCAATTATTGATGCCGAAGAAGAAGCAAAAAGCAAAGAGCAAAATGCAAAAGGTGAGGCAGAAGAGATTGAAGAAGACTTTGTGCCCGAAGACGAAGAAATTTCTGAAGCATATGAAGAAGAGGTTGAGGAGACAGATGAAGATTTAACTGAAGAAATAGAAGAAGAAGTCTGTGCCTGCGGAACTCCTGAAGAAAGCGAAGAAGAAGAATAATAAATAATAAATAATATTCTACTTATTAAGAATCATATAAGGAAAAGCTTCCTGCATAGCTGATTGCCAATTTTTTTCATCCCCGAAGCCTATAAAAAATTCTACTGAATTTTCACCTGTTTGTTGTGCATCCGGAACCTCTATCGGAGGACCTGCAGGAGTTAACCTTGCAGGGTTTTTAGGGTTGGAAATGATTCCGGTTGCTCTTAAAATTGTCAGCAGAATTGATTTTTTCTTTACTTCATACTCGCATAAACCTTTTGTTACAACTTCAAATCCTTGTGTGCAAAGGTATCCGTCCATTGGTGCAGTATTGGTTTTTGCCTCAATTCCCTTTATTTCGGGTAAATTATTTCTGATTTCATAGTCAGGGTCAAAATTTCTTTCGATAAGCATGCCTAAATCTTTTGAAAAAACTTGGTTAACAGGTTTGAGCAAATTAAATTGAACTTGCAGAAGGTGATTTTTTACTTTATTGTTCCATTTAATTTTAAATTTAAACATTTTTGCGTTTTTATCCAAAGAAATCTCAGCGTTTAAAATCGTATTTCCGACTTTGAATTTTATAATCAAACCACAGCGAAATTTCCCTTTTATATGAATTTTTGAGGAGATTATTTTGCTTGTTTCACCTAAATCTCCCGTTACAGGACCGAAATTATAACAATCTCCGTTGTCTTTAAAATCTATAAACCGAATAAAATCTTTATAAATATTCCCGCTTACTTTATCAACAATCGTTATTTTATTGTCTTTTATCATCAGAACAAGGTTAGCATTTTCCAATTTTGTATTTGAGATACTCAAATCAAGCGGGTAAAAGATTTCCGGATAAAATTTATTGGTCTTTGAAAGCAGTTGTGAGGGTTTTTTGCACTCAACTTCGGTTAAATAAGTATAAATTTTTGTAATATCTTCCGTTGTCGGGGTTTTTTGAGTGTTATATAACAGATTATTTGGAAAACCTTTCCTTGTTCCGATAAGCTGGCAATCCGCTTCGGATTGTTTTTTTGTTGTTTCGAATTCCACAACACCGGAAAAATCGCTGTTAGAAAGATTAATAATCAAAGAAGGTTCACCGATTTGATGTTTGACTTCTTCAATAATTGTATTTGCGATTTGCAGAACTTTTTCGTAACGAATTTCATTTTCTCTATGTACCAAATCTGTTGAACAACCACAAATTCCGTCATGAGCCTGATTTTGCAGCAGCAATTTGTAAGCATATTCTATAACGTTTTCATAAGATTTAGTTTTATATTTCTTTTGCCCGAAATTTTGAAATCTGTTTGCCAAATCAAGCATGTAAGAACATTTTTTATTGTATTGTTTAAGTTTTATGCGTGAAGAATAGCTGCCCTGTAAAATAAATGTCTGTGAATTATCACGAAGCTCATCATTCCACTTAAAATTAAAATTATTTTTAACCAATTCAAAGTATTTAAACGGCGAAGAAAGCTCGATTTCATAATTTTCTAAATGCTTATTAATCTCTTTAATCTGTTCTGCAACGTCATGCTCAATCCCGAGATGGTCTGCTCCGATTGGCATAAGAAGAACATTTGAAGATTTTTCTGCTATTTTATCCAGATTTTTCTCTAAAACATTAGCTTTAGTCTTGATTGACAAATTTGTCGAGAAAATATCCAGAAAATACCCCCGTACTAAATTTACGGTTTTTATTCCGTTAAAAATAAACTCCGACGGAATAACATCAGGGCATCCTCTCCAAACAACAGCTTTGTCAATGCCGAATTCTTTTAATATTAACGGGATATTCTTACTGTGTCCGAATGTATCTGCAAAATAACCCAAAAAATCCTGACACCCCAAACTTTTTGCATATTTTAACCCTATTTCAAGATTTTTTCTGAAACAAATTCCGTCAGTCAGAAATTCATCCACAAGCGTATAACAAGGTCCGATAAAGAGTTTTTTTTGTTTAATTAATGTTCTTATAAGTTTTTCTTTTTCAGGATTAAGTTCTAAATAATCCTCAATGGCACTTGTTTGCCCGTCAAAATAAAAACAAGGAATCTCTCCTTTTTCAAGCATGTTTAAAACATTATCAAAAACATTTAAAAGCCTTAGCCTGAAAACTTCAAATTCTCTGTACCATTCCCTGTCCCAATGAGTATGTAAATAAGCAATAACTTTCTTTTTCATAACCTTTATTTTAGTTCATTTTTAGCAAACTAGCAACAACCAATTAAATGTTATTGTGTTTCATGTCATTGCGAGAAGCCCTGTATTACAGGGCGACGAAGCAATCCAAGAAAGTAAAAGATAAAATGTTCTTTTTGGATTGCCGCGTCGGGGTTCATAATTTAAATTCTAATACTACACTTAATTTTGCCCCTCCTCGCAATGACATAGTACATATCTGCTTAATTAACTAATGAAAAAACTCAATCTTAACAAAACTTAATATTTACTTCTCTATTTTATATATTTTTATTATTAAAAGTTTATTTGTAAATTATATATTTCATATATAATAAAATAGCTCAAATAAGGCAAAAAGACTTGTAAATATTGGCTTTGCAGTAATTAATACCCGTGGTTTGTAAAGAACTCAAAATAAGCAATTTTCAAAAACAAAATGTTTTTATATAAGAGTAAGGTTAAATTGGTTAGTTAAAATTTGGTAGGAGCAAAAAAATGGGCTTGTTACTTTTTAGTTATGTGAAACATAGCATTATTGGTGAAAAATCCCGAATGGAATGGAGATTAGCATCACTGATAAAAAAGCTTAATGATTTACATACATATTCTATGAATATTGCTGACGGTAAGGTTTCAATGAGTGATTTTGCAAATACTCCCGGCTCAATGGTTAATAATTTGTCGGTCTTTATGAGAAATTCTCATGGTATGGCATCAAATGTTGCCCAACAAAGAATGGCATACTTAATGCAATACCCCGGAGCACAAAGGATGAACCAACAACAACAGCAATTTTTACTTAGTTCTTTATATAGTGGAGCATGTAAAGATAATGCCGAGAAAGAAAAACACAGATTACACCAAGAAGAAGAAAAAATTAATCAAGAAAAATCATATATAGAAACCAGGTTAAAAATGCTTAATGAACAAGAAACTACAATAACTCAAGCCTTAGAAAAAGCGGCTAAAGATTCAGCACCTAAGTTTGTTTAAAGATAAGATACGCCAATAATCAATAACCTTGAAGAGCCTGCCGGAATTCTCCGGCAGGCTCTTCAATTTAGGATATTGAACAAAGTGTTTGTTTGAAATACAATTTTTATACACGAGAAGCAGGTGAAAATATGAATAAATATTTGTTGGAAATCGGAACAGAAGAATTACCTTATAAATTTATCCCTCAAGCTGTTGAGCAGCTTAAAGCAGGGTTTGAAAATTTTCTGCAAAGTAATAAAATAGATTTTAAGTCGCTTGAAGTTTATGCAACCCCACGCAGGCTTGCCGTTTTAATAAATGATTTAGCCCAAAAGCAGCCGGATGAGGAAAAAATTGTAAAAGGTCCGATAAAAAAAGTCGCTTATGATGAAGACGGGAACTTAACCCAAGCCGGAAAAGGATTTTTACAGAAAAATAAAGTAAGCGAAAAAGATGCTTATCTGGAAAACAATTATTTGCATGCAAAAGTTTTTACAAAGGGTAAATTAACTGCTGATCTGCTTCAAGAGAACGTTGTACAAATTGTTTTTAAACTTCAGGGACCTTATTTTATGAGGTGGGGGGTAAATGAGCAGAAATTTTCAAGACCGATACGTTGGGTAGTTTCTATTTTAGATGATAAAGAAATTCCTCTTGATATTTTAGGTGTTAAATCTTCAAAGTTTACAAAAGGGCACCGTTTCTCAGATGCAAAAACAGAAATAAAAAATCCTGATGAATATATTGAAAAGCTTAAAAAAGTACATGTTTATGTTAATCAGGATGAAAGAAAGTCTTTAATTATTCAATTGGCAAAGAAGGAAGCAGATAAATTAGGTGTTGAAGTCAGCTATGACGAGGATTTATTGGATGAAGTCACCTATTTGTGCGAATATCCTGTTCCGGTTGTATGCGATTTTGACAAAAAATATCTTGATATTCCCGAAAAAGTTACTGTTACCGTTATGGCAAAACATCAAAGGTATTTTGCACTTTATAAAGATGAAAAATTGATTAATAAATTTATTACGATAGCGAATTATGTCGGTGATGATTTTTCAAACATAAAAGCCGGCAACGAGCGTGTAATAGTTGCAAGACTTGACGATGCAATATTTTTCTTTAAGGAAGATACAAAAAAACCTTTTGAGAAATATGTTGAAGCCCTGAAAGGTGTTACCTTCCAAAAAGGCATGGGTTCTGTCTATGACAAAACCCAAAGAGTTATAAATTTATCAAAAGTTATTGCATCTGAACTCAAGGTTACATCTGATTATATTGAGAGAACGGCTTTGCTTTGTAAGGCTGATTTGACGACAAGTTTGGTTTTTGAATTTACCGAACTTCAAGGCTTTATCGGGGCTGATTACGCTAAACTTTCAGGCGAGAATGAAAAAGTTGTTCAAGGGATTAAAGAGCATTATTTCCCTTTGAATGCAGATAGTGAACTTGCCAAAGGTATTGAAGGTCAGGTTGTCGGTATTGCAGATAAGCTTGATACAATTTGTGCGGTCTTTGTAGGGGGTAAAATCCCAAGCGGCTCTTCTGACCCTCTTGGGGTAAGAAGAGCCGCCTTAGGGATAATTAAAACGGTTTTAGAAAAGGATTTATGTATTAACTTATCAGAATTAATAAGAAAAACTCTTGATTTGTTGCCTCAAAAAGCAGATGTACTAAAGCAGGCTGAAGAATTTTTTGTGCAAAGATTAATAATTTTTCTCTCTGATAATTACAGAAAAGATGTTTTGGAAGCATGCTCAGCAAATAAAAATCCTCTTGAGGACTTGTGCGATTTTGTAAAACGGGTTCAATTAGTCTCTGAATTGCTTACAATACCTGATTTTTTCCCTGTGTTGGAGAGCATTAACAGAATTATCCGAATTTTAAAAGAAGATGTTGATGCCGAAATTGATGAAAAACTTTTAATTATTGATGCTGAAAAGAAACTTTTTGCAGGTATAAATTCAATAAATGAAGATTCTTATAAAACATTGTTTGAAAGTTTTGTTTTAATAAACCCTCTGGTGGAAAAGTTCTTTGAAGATGTTTTAGTTATGGACAAAGATGAAAAAATTAAGCAAAACAGACTTGCCATGCTTGGGGTTTTAAAGAAAAAATATGAAAAAATTGCAAGTTTTAATGCTTTACAAATATGAAATTATATGCTAAAATACTGTAGTTTAAGGCTCTTGAGGAAAATTTAAGTTTTGTAAATGTTATAGTAAAACAAGGAAATATTTTTTTTCAGGAGACTTTAAATAAATGAAAGGGAAAATTCAAAATCAATTCACTAATTTTACTTAATAATTTTTGAGGTAGGAATGTTCAACCGATTTAAAAACCTAAAAATAGTAAAAAAGATAAAAGAAGTCAGTCCTAAGTTAAAGTGGCTGATGTTCAATCAAATGCAAGATTATAAGATACATTCCGAATATATTGATATGATATGTTCAGATGCATCTAAAAAGATTAATTCTGACAATGATAGGCTGGAAGCAATGGTCAGAGAATCGCTCATAAAAGAATTTTCTCCAAGTATTGAGAATATGAAATCTTATGAGTTATTAGTTGATGCGGTTGTGCACAACTTAAAGAAAAAACAGCTTCAAGCCACAGACAGCGAAGAAGAAACCGCATAAACAAGTTTCAAGCTGTCAAATATTTTAAAAAATCGGAAGTAGGAGTAATTTACATCCGATTTTTTTGTGTTAAATTTGTTATTAATAAGAAAAGGAGGGTTGAGCATGACAACAATTATGGGCGTTAGACTTGATAACAGAACTCAGACCGCTATGGAATTCCAGAAAATTTTAACACATTTCGGATGCATAATTAAAACCCGTTTGGGTTTACATGATGTATCAGATAATAAATGTGCACCTCATGGAATTATTTTGCTTGAAGTTATAAATGATGAAGAAGCAAAGGACTTTGAGAAAGAACTGCTGACAATTGAAGGAATTGAACTTCAGACAATGAAGTTTGTATAAAAAGGAAAAAGGTAAAAGGGAAAGGGGAAATCTGAAAAGAAGGCAAGAGGGCAGGAGGGCAAGAAGGCAAGCTTTTTACTTCACGCTTCACCTTTAAAAACTGTTCAACCTTTCGACCTTTCAACCAAAAACATTTTTTATCTTTTGCATTTTGCTTTGTAATGTTTTTTCTTGCAAAAAAAGTTTTAGCAGGTATAATTGACATACACGACTGGTGCAATAGTTTAATACTAATTTGTATTCAACAAGGTAATAATGTGTCATCCTGAACTTGTTTCAGGATCTAGTCGGTGTAGTATATTGGCAAAATGCTGAAATAAATTCAGCATGACGTAAGGTATGATTTACTTTTTTGACTGCAAATTGGTATAATCAATTCACCATTCACTATTCACATTTCACTTAACATGGGAGCGTAGCTCAGTTGGCTCCGTTGAATCTTTTACGAAGTAAAAGTTCAACAAAGGTTAGATTAAAGCTCTAACCAACTGAGGGGGTAAATGCATATTTACTTGAACATTTACAAAGAAATTGATAATTAGATAAAAAGTTTAAGGGAGCGTAGCTCAGTTGGTTAGAGCGCATGCCTGTCACGCATGAGGTCGCGAGTTCGAGCCTCGTCGTTCCCGCCATTATAAAACAGTCCTACTTAGGGGCTGTTTTTTTAATGCAATGGCAGGAACAGTCGGCTCGAAATGTAGATTTCTTCTGTCGGAAGAAATCTACCGAGTTAGCTAACGCACCCTCACTCGTACGGCTCGTGTTGCTCGCCTACGATTGAGCTGAAGCCTCGTCGTTCCCGCCATTTTTAAAATTGGTGCAGACTTAAATTTATTTAAGTAATAATATCAATTTTGCAGGATTTTTTCGGCTTGTTTTTTTCTGCCGATTGATTTTAGGTAATTTGCATATTCTTCACATAAATCTTTATCAAAAGATGCGAGTCGGTAACTCTTGGAGTAATTCTTTAATGCTTCTTCTTCTTTATGCAGAGTTACTGCCAGTTTTGCACAGAGCCATTTGTATTTGTAATTTCTTTCATCAATTAAACCCGCTTCTTTTGCCCAGTCGTAAGCTGTTTTAAAATCGCCTATATCCTGATAAAATTCACTCATTTTTTCATAAAGCATGGCATTGTTTAGGTCGAGTGAGATTGATTTTTTCATACTTTCTATTGCAAAACCTTTGTCTCCCTGTTCAAAAAGAGCCATTGCATTGTAATAGTAGCCTTCAGGTGAATTAGAATCCAACTGTATTATTTCTTGAGCCATGTCATAAAGTTTTCCAAAGTCTTTAAGTTCTAAATAAATTTTTGCAACGGAAATGCAGGCAAAAACATATTTGTCATTTATTTTTAAAATTTTATTTGCTAATCTTAAAGCATTTTTATAGTCTTTTTGTTCAATCTCAATTTCTACAAGCTCGCTTAAATAATTAAGCGAATCAGGATTTAGCTCTATTGCACGTTCTATCATTTTTTTAGCTAAGTCAAGTTGACGAAGCTCTTTATAAATCTGAGACAGAGCATAAAAAGCAAAATCATCATCATTATTCTTAACTATATTTTCAAGTTGGTTTTTTGCGTTTAACAAATCCCCTTTTTTTGCTGTTATCATGGCATTTAGAATAATTGACATGGAATGTTTCGGATTTATTTTTTTAATAAAATCCAGTTCTTTCAATGCTTTATCATATAATTTTTTCTGATAATAAAGATAAGCTAAAGAGTAATGATAATTTACATTTTCAGGCGACAGACAAATAGCAAGGTTAAAATATTTTATGGTTTCGTCAAACCAGCCGTTTAGAAAATAAGCACTTGCAAGATTATAAGCGTATTCGGGATTTTTTTCTT
>JAQVKX010000212.1 GCA_028694425.1 Candidatus Gastranaerophilales bacterium | reverse complement strand
CGTGAATTAATACTTTCTCATTTTTGACATCAAGGTCAAAAGCCTTGAACTGTCTAAGTTTTAATATTTTATTTATATCCATGATTAATTATATTAACACTTCATGGATTTTTCGCAAGAACCTATTGTTTAAGAAAAGTGGTTTTAATTTAAAATTTATTATGTATAATTGTTATATCTTGAAAATTCAGATAAATTCGGGTCTGTGGCTCAGTTGGTAGAGCAGGTGACTCTTAATCACTTGGTCGTGGGTTCGAGTCCCACCAGACCCAGTTTCTTTTTTGAAAAAAAGAAACCAAAAAACTTTTCATACTCTGTCCAACTACATCCTCACAGTGCAAGTGAGATAGGGAGAAAAACCGAATATTTACAAACACACCGCCGATTAAAGCGGTTTTTGTATTTGGAGATGCACCTGCACTTTTTACCTGTTATCTGCACTATTCTTCCTGTTACTTGCACTAATTTTACATCACCCTGAATTTGTTTCAGGGTCTCATCGGCGTTGCATTTGACTTTCAGCCCACTGCAAAATAGTGGCAAACACGCACAAAAGGCTAAATTCACGGGTTCATTAAGTCTTTTGGCTGGTTGCACCCATCAAACTACGCACCGCTTTGCTTGTGCTTGTTTGTTGTGCAATTCTGTGCAATTTTAAAATATCTCATAAAACAAGATGTGTCGTAATGTCTCTGAGATTGCGACACATGACTTGATGTGTTCGAAAAGAGAGTTACACTGTGAATGACAGTAAGAACAAGGATTCACAGTGTATGAATGATTCAAAAAATAATAATGCTTTTCTTGAAAATCCACAGGAACAAAAAATCATACCCGAACATGCAAAGAAAATTGCATTAGCGAAAATGGATTTGATGCAACAATGGTTTGAGTTTCGCAAAAAATCCAACAACAAATTCAAAGCGGATTACGAATTTGTTCAATTCTACAACACAAGCAATTCAAATATTTTCAGCATCTTAGGCAAAATCTCAAGAGGAACTTTGCACCGTTGGAAAGCAAAACTCGGCGACAGCGAAGATTACACAAAACTGATTCCGCAGTATAAATATTCCAGCGTAAATGAATTTAGAACAAGTTTAACCGATGAAGAAATTAAAATATTCATGGGCTTACTTTTGCATCCGAACAGAATTTCAATCGGCAAAGCCATTTCTTTGACAAAATACAATTTAAGTCAAAAGGGGCAAAGTTTTGTTCCGTCCGACATAACATTCAGAAGATATGCAAAGTGGTTTAAGGATAACAATTACGACCAGTGGGTTTTGATGCGAGACGGAGAAAAAAGTCTTGCGGACAAAGTGGAGCCATATATAAAACGGGATGCAAGTTTGCTTGAAGTCGGTGATATTTTAGTCGCAGACGGACATAAACTTAATTTTCAGGTGATAAATCCTTTTACAGGAAAGCCTTGTAGAGCAACATTGGTTGGTTTTCTTGATTGGAAGTCGACTGCATTGGTTGGATATGAAATTATGCTCGAAGAAAATACTCAATGCATAGCTTCCGCCCTTCGAAACGCAATAATAAACCTTGATATGATACCAAAAGTTATTTATCAGGATAACGGCAGAGCATTCAGGGCAAAATATTTTACGGATGATAAAGGTTTCAATGAATTGGGCTTTAATGGTTTGTATAGTAAACTCGGCATTCAAACGGTTTTTGCTCGACCATACAATGCAAGAGCGAAAGTAATCGAAAGATTTTTCAAAGAGTTTCAAGAAGGTTTTGAAAGATTATTGCCGTCTTTTACAGGTTCTTCGATTCAAAACAAGCCTGCATATTTGATGCGGAATGAAAAATTTCATAAGCGGATTGCGAGCAGAGGCTGGAGGTCGGAAAATCACACTTTTCCGACTGCAACGCCGTTTAATGCGAGCAACCAAGATGCAATGCCAAATTATTTTATTCCGACAATCGAAGAAACAATCAAAATGATTGATATGTGGCTGAGTTTTAAAAATTCTCAACCTTGTAGTAACGCAAACGAAAAAACAATCCAAGAAGTTTTGGATGAACGGAAAAGGCAAAATGTTGATTTGAACTTGTTGGATGATTTAATGCTTGCTACAGAAGTCAAGACTATTCAGCGAAACGGCATCCGATTTTTAGGCTGTGATTATTTTGATGAAAGGCTGTATGGGTATAAAAGCAAAGTTTTAATAAAATACAATATGTTTGATTTAACCCAAATCAAGGTCTTTACGGTAAAAGGTGAATATCTTTACACTGCTGAAAGAGTAACAGAAGCTCATCCGATGGCGAAAATTCTCGGCACAGTCGAAGATTTGGAGGATTTTAAGCAAAAGATTGAAAAACAAAAAGCTCTGAAACGCAGAACGATTAATTCTGTGAAGAAATATTTACCTACTGAAGATATTAAATTTTTAGAAATGCAACTCTCACATCATCCTGAATTTATTTCAGAATCGCATGATTGTGAGGCCCTGAAACAAGTTCAGCATGACGGTTTTACAGGAGGGGCGGAAGCTTTGCTTCCGCCCCTAAAAGAAGAAAGAAAAATTAACGGCAAACCGATTTTTAAAAACAATTTTGAAAAATATGAATGGCTTGTGCAAAACGAACCTGATAACACTTGGATACAGGAATTTAAAAATACAAAGGAGTACAAAATTTACTATAACGAAACGAGTGAGTGGGATAAAAACGGAGTTTTTAATCCCCGAACGAGTAAGTTAAAACGAGCGGAGCGAAGTTATGAATAAAATTTTTGTAAAAACAAAAAACGTTAAAAATTTTATCGGATTAGTTGAAAATCTGATTGCGAAACCTGCAAACTTACCCAAAATGGCATTGGTATATGGCGAACCTGGTTTAGGTAAATCACAAACAGCACTTTGGTTAGCTTGCCAATATGACAGCGTTTACATCCGTTGTACAAATTTAATGACAGGGCGGTGGCTGTTGGAAGAAATTGTAAAAGAACTTGAAGAAATGCCAAGATATTTGACTTCCGATAATTTTAATTTGTGCGTAAAAAGTCTCAAAGCATTTCAAAAAGTTGTAATAATTGACGAAATTGATTATCTTGCGAATGATAAAAAATCGATTGAAACGCTACGTGATATCCATGACAAAACAAATTGCCCGATGATTTTTGTCGGAATGGGCTTGGTTAATAAAAAACTTGAACGGCATCGGCACCTTTATGACCGATTCTCAGAGATTAGACGTGTCGTGAAATAATAATTAAAAGTTTTCTATAGGCAATACTTTTCCTAAGTACATTTAATTTCAGATTGGCTGAAGATGGAAATTCCAAAGTCCTGCACATATAACAGTAAATTTATCA
>JAQVKX010000211.1 GCA_028694425.1 Candidatus Gastranaerophilales bacterium | reverse complement strand
GCAAAAGCTCTTCGTATTCAGCTTTGATTTTATCTTGCTCAAGCCCTGTCAAACGTCTTAACTGCATTTCAAGAATTGCATTTGCCTGATCAACATCCAGTCCGAATCTTGACATTAAACCCATACGGGCATCTTCTGTGGTTTTTGATTTTTTTATTAAATCAATAACTTCATCCAGCGAGCCCAGTGCAATCAACAAACCTGATAAGATATGAGCACGCATCTTAGCTTTTTTCAGGAAGAAAATAGTTCTTCTTGTAATAATTTCCACCCTGTGTTCAACAAATTCTGTTAACACTTGGTGTAAATTCATCAAACGAGGCTGTAAACCGACAAGGGCAATCATATTGACCCCGAACGAAGTCGCAAGCTGTGTTTGTTTAAACAAATTATTTTTAACGACATCCGGTTTTGCATCACGTTTAAGCTCAATAACAATACGCATGCCGTCTCTATCGGATTCATCTCTTAAATCAGAAATCCCGACAATTTTTTGGTCTTTAACCAGTTCGGCAATTTTTTCAATAAGCATTGCCTTATTAACCTGATAAGGGAGTTCCGTTACAATAATCGCCGTTCTGCTTTGCCTGCCGGCACCACCGGCAAGCTCCTCAAATCCTGCGACTGCAGACATTTTAATAGAACCGCGTCCTGTTTCATAAGCCTGCTTAATGTCATTTAAGCCAACAATTGTTGCAGCAGTGGGGAAATCGGGTCCTTTAATATATTCATTAAGTTCTGCAATTGTAATATCAGGATTATCAATAAGAGCAATCGTTCCGTCAACAACCTCACACAAATTGTGAGGAGGAATGTTTGTCGCCATACCGACTGCAATACCTGAAACACCGTTTAATAATAACATAGGAAGTCTTACAGGCAAAACAGAAGGCTCTTCCAAGGAGCCGTCAAAGTTTGGAGTGAAATCAACAGTTTCACAATCAATATCGGCAAGCATTGAAGTCGTAATTTTATGCATTCTTGCTTCTGTATAACGCATTGCGGCAGCAGAGTCACCGTCTACCGAACCAAAGTTTCCATGTCCGTCAATTGTTTGGTATCTGGTCGAAAAGTCTTGAGCCATACGGACAAGGGATTCATAAACCGCTGTATCGCCATGCGGGTGGTATTTACCGAGAACTTCACCGACTATACGGGCTGATTTTTTGTAAGGTTTATCCGGTGTCATACCGAGTTCGTTCATAGCAAAGAGAATTCTTCTATGGACAGGCTTTAATCCGTCTCTGACATCCGGTAATGCACGTCCTACAATAACACTCATTGCATAATCAATATAAGAACGTTTCATCTCTTCTCTTATGTTGACCGGAACGATTTTTCCGTCACTAAATATGTTTTGCTGGCTCAATTTCTATACCCCCAATGTGTCTCTATAATACTATTTTAGCATAAAAAAGCCTTAATGCAAGCAAGTGAAATGTGAAATGTGAAAAGTAAAGAAGACAAGATGCGTAGATGCGTGGATGCGTGGAGTAAAATATAAAAACATTTCAGTTTTTCAGCTCTTCAGCCTTTCAGCCAAGGGTGGGCATTTACGTATAGTGTAATGTTGTGACGGTTTTCGTTCGCATTTGCCCACCGATATAAGGTCGTTCGCTGTATCACTTGGTGGGCAAGTATGCCCACCTTACCAATTGTTTTGAGTTTTATTCCACGCATCTACGCATCTTGTCTTCTTCTCCGTTCCCTGTTTATCTTTCCCCTTTTTCCTATTTACCTATAATTCCCGCAAGCAGCAGGCGTAATCCATACGGATTTTGAAAAAGGTTTTATCAGTGCAGAAGTTACGAGTTACAAAGATTTTGTGGAATGCGGCTCTTACGCCGTTTGCAAAGAAAAAGGTGTTACAAGGCTTGAAGGCAAGGACTACATAGTTCAAGACGGCGATATCATGCATTTTAGATTTAGTGCTTAGATAAATGTCTCAATAAATTCCTCCCAATGATCTTAGAGGTTAATGATAAACCCTTGTAATGAGCATGAGGGAAAAGCCCGATTTTGATAGAAATTGAGGCTTTTTCAAATCTGTTTATTATTTTATACAGCGTACTTTTATTATAGGTATACCTACAAGCGATTTACCATTACTAAAACGACTACCGTAAGGAAAGTACCAAAGATATGCAAGGTAAAGCCCATTTTGTGTTGAAGTCCAATAATAACTTGAGGACATATTTAATAAACTTTTTATACTTATATTCCTCTTATATATATTAACTATTTGTGCTAATTGTGCATCACTGGGCAAATGCCAACCCATATCTTCACAAGCTTTTTTTGCACCTGCCCAATAATTATTATTTTCTGTATAAGGTGTTTCACTTATAGGCGAGAAACTCACATCGCTTGACGAAACACATAAACTTCCTACTTGAATGCAATCATCACCGCTCAGCATGGCATTTAATTCGCCGATATCTTTTCCTACGATATTCGGACCTTTATTGCCGTTTATGTCATAAATTAAAGACAAACAAGAAGAAGCGGTTCCCATTGAATAACTTTTTGTATCAGCCGATGCACTATAAATCGTACCTGAAGTGTTTGTCCAATCTAAATAACTGCAACTCGGATTGAATGACATTATAACATTTGTCCCGTCAGCCAAACTTAATCCTACTAAGTCATAAGTGTATGAGGAATGACCTAAATCTTCGCCGGTTTTTAAATCAGTACTTGTTGTTATATCAGTTCCGCCCGAGGTTTTAAAAGTCGATACAAAACAGTTATCTAAATCAGGCGGTACACACCTTTTTGCAACTTTTATGTATTGTTGAAAAACATTTGCAAATGTATCTGTAGAAAGTCCGTTTCCGCTTGGCATATCACCGTTAACATTCATTTGTTTTGTTGCTTCGTCTATTTTTGCTTCAAAATTGTCTTTAGCTTTAGCCCAGGACATTTCGTTAACGTTTTTTACAAGCGGAGGAACTACAATCATAGCAACAACGCCGACAATCACAAGTGCAATAAGCGTTTCCGCAAGAGTGAACGCATAAACACCTCTCCCCCTGCGGGAGAGGATGCTTTTCAATATGAGCATAGGTCTGCGAATATTAGAAAAGCAGGTGAGGGGTGTTTCCCCGAGGGAAAAGGTAAAAGGTAAAGGGGAAAAGCTTGCAAAACTTGACGTTTTCATGTCATTGCGAGGGGGTAAATGTTTTGGCTCTTTGCTAAAGCTGTTCATGCCCTTGCGAGGAGGTGGAATTTTCGGTATTGTAATTTGCTTAAAACGTTGCACCCCGACGAAGCAATCCAAAAAAAATCGCTTATACTTAGCTGCAATCAACGTATGATTTATACCCCTCACCCTGAATTTCTGAAACTCGT
>JAQVKX010000039.1 GCA_028694425.1 Candidatus Gastranaerophilales bacterium | reverse complement strand
TATGGAAAACTAAAAAGGCTCCAAATCAAGAACCAAAGAGTACTACGGATAAAACAACAACATTTATAAAAGAAAATGCAGGCAAATTGACATTTGCAACATTTATTCCAATGTTACTTGAAGAAGGCTTAGCTTCAATAAAAGGTAATAATTTTGCAAAGAAAGTGTTGAGCCTAGAATTAGCTAAAAAAGTCTCAAAAACAAATGCATTAGGATTTTTAACATACTTAGGACTTACTACATTGTTATCACTGGGCATTTATTTAGGGACAAAAGTTAAGGATGCAATTGCCAAACCCGAATTGGTAGAAGAAAAGAAGGTTTAAGCTGAATTAACCGCATTTTAAAGGCACATTAGTTTTTTGTATGTTTTCCCATAACTCTTCTGCTGCAAGTTGTGGGGATTTGGCATTCATTATTGCACGGACAACAGCAATTCTATTTAATCCTGCCTCAAAAACCTGTTGAAAATTCTCTAAATCAATCCCGCCGATTGCAAAAGCAGGAATATCAATATTTTTTGAAACCCATTCTACATATTCAAGCCCGACGGGTGTTCTACCCTGTTTTGTCGGCGTTGCAAAGACAGGTCCTACACCGATGTAATCCGCTCCGTCTTCAACTGCCTTCAATGCCTGTTGAGGAGCGTGGGTAGAAACTCCTACAATCGCATTTGCACCTAAAATCTCCCTTGCAGATTTGACATCTAAATCATCCTGCCCCAAATGCACACCGTCAGCTTGTAAAAGTGCCGCTATATCAACCCTGTCATTTACAATAAAAGTTACATCATATTGAAGACAAAGCTGCTTAACCTTCCTGCCGAGTTCAAGAACTTTCTTTGCCGGCATAGTTTTTTCCCTAAGCTGTAAAATATCCACTCCGCCTTCAAGTGCCGAGGCTATCGCGTTTAAAAAATCATCTTCGGAATTAAATTTATCAGAATTCGTAACCAAATAGAGTTTTTTATCCGCTAACTTTACCCGACCGTATTTTTCTTTTAATCTGTCCCATATAATTTTTTCCAAGGTATAAGTCTCATATCTTAACTTTTCGAACAATACAACATTTTGTTTATTTGTTTGTGAATACTCCGCTAAAGTCCGCAGAGCCTGCTGCAGCCGTTTAATATTAGCCTTAAAAATATTTTCAATATTAATTCTGTTGTCGGAGTTTGCTATATCAACGCCGACATCGTTTTCCGTATCTCTGGCATGAAGATAATCTTCGTAAGCTTCTTCCTGCAAAGAATTTATTTTATGCCTGATGTGTTTTAATTTTTCAGACAAATCTTTATCATCAAGCAAAAATCTTGCGATTTCTTCCAGAACTCTTGCCGCTTCCGCTGCTCTATTCAAATTTGCATCCGTTATTCGTTTCAAATTTTTCATTTTTAAAATCCCCTAACTGATTATATAACAAAGAGTGAGCAAAATTCCATCAAAATTAAGTAAGATTTTCAATAAAGGTGAAAAATGTCGAAAATGTTTTACAAAAAAATCCCGCTCGAGGAGTTAGTTCTTTTATCGCAAAAAAGCGATTACAGAGCTTTGGAAGAATTAATCAAACGTGAACAGAAAAATATTTTCGCAACTTTTTCTTATCTCAGTAAAAAACGTGAAAACATCGCCGACCTTACCCAGGAAGCACTTATGCGAATGGCAAAAGGCTTGGCTGCGTTAAGAAATCCCAAAACTTTCAAAAGTTGGTTAAATCAAATAGTCACAAATCTTTTTTATGACGAATTGAGAAAAATCAACCGTTCGCCACAAGTTATCTCTATTGATGAAGAGCCGCACGAAGAAAGTTTTGGCAGACAGATACCTGACACAAAACATAAACCGGCTGAAAGGGCTATGTCATCCGAACTTGACAAAATGATAAAAAACGAAATCCAAAACCTGCCCGATCATTTTCGGATAGCAATAATCTTGCGAGAACTGCAAGGGCTGAGTTACGAAGAAATTGCCGAGGCGACACATACGACAGTAGGTACAGTAAAATCCCGTATCGCAAGAGCAAGAGGGAGACTGC
Source organism: Candidatus Gastranaerophilales bacterium (assembly GCA_028694425.1). Lineage (GTDB taxonomy): Bacteria > Cyanobacteriota > Vampirovibrionia > Gastranaerophilales > Gastranaerophilaceae > JAQVKX01. The sequence continues at coordinate 12,569 of JAQVKX010000039.1, read as the reverse complement.
AGGACGGGCTTAGACACTATATATGAGTAAGTAAATAGGGAACAGGAAACGGGAAACAGTAAACAGTAAAGAGGACAAGATGCGTGGAGGCGTAGAAGCGTAGTTTTTAAACGAAACTATTCACCCATTCACCTATTCACCTATTCACCCATTCAACTTCTTAATCACTTAATCACTTTAAAAAAGGAGCAAACTATGACCGTAAATCTAACGTGTACACAGGTAAGTGCATTATTATCATTCTATATAGATGATAAATTAAGTAACCAATTGAAACAATTTGTAGAAGCACATCTGGAAATATGTCCGACTTGCAATGCCAAGCTGGAAGCTTTAAGAAGTATGATAAAAAGCCTTAGAGAAGTGCATGAAAAACTTTCTGTCGTGAAATCAGGAGCGGAAGAATATGCCCAGAGCGAACAAAATAATGATTTTAGTATAAATCTTTCCGCATATATCGACAATGAATTAAGCGATGAAGAGAACCTTAAAGTAAAAAAATATATTATATCCAACCCTAAAGCCAGGCAAGACTTGGAAAAAATGTATAAACTAAAAAAAATTATGCAAAACTCCTTCGATAAAGCAAAAAACAATTCCAAAGGAGATTATTCAAAGTTTATTTTACGGCGTATTGATATGCACGAAGAGATTTACGGGCCGGATTCCTTTGCCAAGGTAGTCGCACTTTTTATAATCATATTGACCGTCTTTACCATAACCGCCGTTATAATTTTTTGGGTTTAAGATTCAAACCCAATTAAGCTACTTTAAGCGTATAGCCTAATTTTGTAAGGATTTTCAAGACGGTATGCAGTTGAGGCTTTCTTTTACCTTTAAGAATTGCACAAAGATTAGCCCTGTCAAGCTCTGCTTCTTTTGCAAATTTTCTTACAGATTTTCTTGCTTTAACAACTCTTTCAAGTGATTTATAGAATATTGTAAAATTACCGTCTTCAATATAGGCTATAAGACTATCATTTAAATAATCTCTTGCAAGTTCTTCATCTTGAAGCTGTTTAATCATAAATTCATCTAAACTTATTGAATATTTATCAGTTTTTTTGTTCATATTGTTCCTTCCATATTTGGAGATATTCCTTAGCTTTTTTTATATCACGACTTTGAGTAGATTTATCACCTCCGCATAATAGCAAAATTATTGTATTACCTGTTTCATGGAAATAAATTCTATAACCTGAGCCGAATTTAAACCTTAATTCTTTTGCTCAAGAATATATAAAACTTGCTAAAAATCGTCATGCCGAACTTGTTTCGGCATCTTATCAGCATACTCTATTGGTAAGACCCTGAAACAAGTTCAGGGTGACGCACTAGGTTAATTTTGTCAATAATAAGATTTTCATAAAAATATTGTAGCTTACATGCTACCAAAAGTCAAGGTTTTATATAAGGTGTATAAGCAGATTAATAAAAATTTACAATCCTTTAAACCTTCTCTCAGAGGGTAATATTGGCATGGGGTTTGTTGATAAAAAGACCGTAACTAACAAAAAATTTTCGTTACGGTTTTTACAACATGTGAATAGAGGATGCGGAAAAATTCGAAAAATGACAATTTTTCGCAATTTTTCAAATCCGACCTAAGAAGCGGATTGCGAGCAGAGGCTGTAACGGGTCGAGACCTCGACCCGTGAAATGCCGTTTAACGCGAGCAACCAAGCAGTGCTTGCACCCGTACCGGCTGCGGGATAGCCGGCGGTATGGGTGCAAGCCGGACAAAAGAGCTTGCGAGAAAAATTTTAATTTTTCCGTAAGCTCAATAGATGGAATAATTAAGGGAAGAGAAAAGGGGGAGAAGGAAAAAGGTAAAAGGGAAAAGGAAAAAGGTAAAGGAAAAATAGGAAATAGGGAATGGGAAATAGAATCTTCTGCTCACTGTTCACTGCTCACCGCTCACTTTTAAAACCTTTCCCCCTTTCACCCTTTTTATCTAAAACTTATTTAAAAGAAAGGAATTAACATTATAAGAATTTAGGTGCGTCTAATAGACAAATTTTTGAAGATTTTTTGAGAAAATTAAGGCAAGAAAAAGGTTGGGCAGAACAGGATATTTTTTCAGGTCATGGAGATTAATTTAGTTTAATCCCTCCCCACCGCAGAAACAAACGAAACCATTGTCCAGAAGATGAATTGAATCTGTGGTCGGAAGAATATCGTGTCCACCAGCCCGTGAACCATTACCGCAATTACACAAACCAGTGCAGTAGATACTATTAACGACGATTTTAAATCTTTTGTGTTCAAAATGAATGTAATCGCCTGATAAGTTAATGCGGCTAAAAACCCTAAGAATGCAATCAAGGCAAAAATGCCGCTTTCTACCGCTATTTCCAAGAAAACACTGTAACAGCTTAGTGCATCAAATCCCGTTCTCATATAAAGCCCGTAAATCTCTCTGAAGTTTTGGTTTCCGACCCCTATCCCCAACAACCAGTTATCTTTTATCATTTGCAGCACCGATTGATAAACGTTAAACCTGAATGAAGTTGATGAATCTCCCCTCATTGCAAAGATAGAAAAAAACCTTGTTCTGATTGATGAAACAAACAGAACCACACAGGTCGAAAATGCTATCACTGCAGTTAAAAATGATAAATACAATTTTTTAAAAAACTCTTTTTTGTTTTCTAAATCACACCAAATAAACTTTGCCAAAAGAACAAAAAAGCAAACCATCATAGCTAAAAATCCGATATAAGCACCTCTGCAACCGCTTAAAATTAAAGCAAAGGAAGTTAAACAAATTAAAATAAAATAAATTATCACAAAAAAATAATTCTTACAGGTTATACAAGGTTTTTCACTTGTAAGATGCTGAACCAAGTTCAGCATGACGTTATTTTTAGATATTAATTCAAGGAAAAAAGCTCCGAACAAGCATGGCAAACTTGCAATTAAATACCCGCCGAATAAATTAGGATTGTAAGGCTGTAAAGTACCGTAAACCCTCGTCATTACGTCCTCGGGATTAATATTCGTAACGTCTTGCCAAGTGGAAATCTCACCGACCTGAGAAAAGTTTTGAAATATCCCGATAATCCCTTGTGATGCCGCACACATTGCAATCACAAAAATAGTAAAAGGAATTTTGGCAAGGTTGTTTTTATAATATTGCACAGCCGAAAAATAAAATCCCAAATAGGTAAAAGTTTTTAAAAACCCTTTAAAACTAAGCGAAAATAGACTAGAACCTGCAAGACTTACAACAACCAATAAAAAATAAACCAACAAGAAATATTCAAACAGATTCGGCTCGATTTTTTCGTCTTTTTTAATAAACAATTTAATCACGGTTAAAAATAAAGTTATAAGTGAAACATAGCCGATTACATCAGAAGAGGCAAATGTTGACAGAATAAAAACGCCGATAATTGTTGCAAAAATCAGGTTATCTATGTTTTTTAGAAAAAAACTGTTTTCCCACAAATAAGCACACTTATTTTGTGAAAATTCAAATATTCTGTTTATTGTATTTATAATTATGCTGTTCATTTTTTTATTAGTTGACAAGTTTATAAGTCGATAAGTCGATTTTAAAAGTGAGCAGTGAGCAGTGAACAGTGAGCTGAGTTTTATTCCACGCATTTACGCATCTTATCTTCTTCTTTTCACATTTCACTTTTCACTTTTAAAAACCACGCCTCCACGCATCTTGTCTTCTTTACTGTTTCCCGTTCCCTGTTTCTTGTTTCCCTTTTCCTGCTTCCTCTTTCACCAATTGTACATTCGAAACTGTTCCGTTGAATTTGTAATCTTTACCTTCCAGAGTTATAGGCAAACCGATTTTGATTTTATTCCCGCCGACAACCGCACCGTCTTTTGTAATCTTTGCGGCATCAATAATTGTTACTATTATGTCATACATAAATAATTGCGAATAGTCGTTCACAAGAGTAAACGGCGGATTTCCTTTCGGATTTGGCAAAACAACCTTTTTCATCTCAATTCTGGAATCAACTACTTTTAAATTAGTATAAGGAACATTTCTTATACTTATGAAAGTATCGTCTCCTGGTTTTATGGGGTTAACATTGCTTGTTATGGTAACACCTCTCAAGAAAACCTGAAAAGCTACCTTGGAAGTTGCTTCTATTTGTTTATCCGCTGTTTGCCTGAAGTGTTTATATGTAAAAAATCCGACTCCGAGAGCCGCAATAACCAACAAAATCATTATTAAATCTATTATTCCGAATTTTTTCATTATAAATCCTCCTTCTTATTTTTCTTAATACTATCAAAAATATATTTTGAAAACAATTTATTTGTTCATATTGTTGCTGTAATGTAAGGTGGGCATACCTGCCCACCGAAGACTAAAAAAGCAAATATTAAAAAAAAATAAATTTAACTTGTTTATGCTCTTGGTTAAATTATAATGATTAAAAGAGCATGCGGAAAAAGTCCAATTTTGACAAAAATTGAGACTTTTCCGCATGCGACCTTAGAAGTGTGAGAACCTTGCCGGCTGCGGGATAGCCGGCGGCAAGGTTTGAAACCGGACATCAGAGTTTACAGGAAAAAGAAACTTTTTCCGTAAACTCAAATAGGGAGAAATAATTATGAAGCATAAACACAAAAAAGAACATGGCGAAAATCCTTTCAAGAGCGAGGAAACGGAAAACAGGGAACAGGAAACGGAAGAATCAACCCTCCAAGCCTCTGAAAAACTCCAAGAGGATTTTGACAACCTTAATAACCAATACCTTCGCCTTGCGGCAGATTTTGACAACTACCGCAAACGTCAGGCACAAGAGCGTGAAAGCCTGATTACTTACGGTGCTCAGGATGCAATGAAAAAACTCATTGAAGTTCTTGATAACTTTGACAGAGCAAAACAGTCAATAGAAAGTTCAGAAGATATTCAACAGATAAAAGAAAGTTTTAACGTTTTATATAATCAGATGTTTGACAATTTATCAAAGCTCGGGCTTGAAACAATTACAGCACAAGGGCAGGAGTTTGACCCGAATTTCCACGAAGCCGTTATGCAGACACCGACAAGTGAACATCCCGAAAATCATGTTATAATGGAATTACAAAAAGGTTATAAGCTTGGGGATAAGGTGTTGCGACCTGCATTGGTAAATGTGGCGACACAAGATAATTAAACAAGTCATCCTGAATTTATTTCAGGATCCATCCGGCTTATCACACCGGGAAGATGCTGAAACAATTTCAGCATGACGTTATAGAAGGATTTTTCAAAAATGGACTACTACGAAATACTGGGAGTGAGTAAAAACGCCGATAAAGATGAAATAAAAGGTGCGTTCAGAAGAAAAGCACGCCAATATCACCCCGATGTAAACAAATCACATGATGCGGAAGAAAAATTCAAGGAACTGGGCAAAGCCTATGAAACCTTAATGGATGAAGACAAACGTGCTTTGTACGACAGATACGGCGAGGACGGACTTAGAAATGCAGGTTTTGATAACGGCGGACCTTTTGCCGGCGGTTTTGGGGATTTAAACGATATCTTTAACTCATTTTTCGGAAATTTCGGTTTCAGACAAGCAGACCCGAATGCACCACAAAGAGGCGATGACTTAAGAACCGATATTGAAATCGAGTTTGAAGAAGCGGTTTTTGGTGTAACAAGAGAAATTAAAATTGATCACCTTGAATTGTGCCAAAGCTGTAAAGGTTCCGGAGCTGAGCCGGGTTCGTCTCCGATAACCTGCCCTACTTGCGGCGGAAGCGGAAGAGTTCAGCAAACAACTCAAACAATCTTAGGACATTTTACACAAGTTACAACATGCCCCGACTGCCATGGCAGCGGACAAAAAATTAATAATCCCTGTAAGGCATGCAAAGGTTACGGAAGGATTGAAAAAGAAAAATCAATCGAATTAAAAATCCCGGCAGGCGTCGATAACGGTTCTAAAATGCGGATTTCTCAAGAAGGAGATGCCGGTAAAAACGGCGGTCAATCAGGTGATTTGTACGTGGTTCTGCACGTTAAACAATCTGACTACTACCATAGAGAAGGCTTTAATGTATATACAAAGTTGGAAATAGCACCTTCTCAGGCAGCTTTGGGCGATGAAGTTACAATAAAAACCCTTGACGGTGAAAAAACGGTAAATATCCATGCCGGCTCCCAAAACGGTGATGATGTGAGATTAAAAGGAGTTGGCGTTCCGTTTTTAGGTAAATCCTCTCAACGAGGCGACCACATTGTAATCATAGAAGTCAAAATCCCGACAAACTTAACCGAAGAAGAAAAACAGCTTTATAAAAAGTTATATGAGATTAATACAAAAAAAACGCACCATGACAAAGAAAGCTTTATTGATAAAGTAAAAGGCGTTTTTAATTAATCATTGTACAAATAAAATCCTTCTTGGTATAATTGCACAGTCGGGAGAATTATTGAGCTACAACTAAGGTAAAAGTAGTAAGGTGGGCATACCTGCCCACCAACATAAGATGTTTTATTGACGGTGGGCAAGTATGCCCACCTTACGGATTACGGATTGAGGGATAATGAAAAAATTTATATCGATTTTAATAATATTTTTTATGACCGCAACGGGTGCTTGGGCAACAAAAGTGCCGGACAACATAAAATCGTTTGTCCAAAAAGATTTTGCCAAAACGTATTTCAGGTTTGACGGGTTAATTACTTTGCCTGACGGAACGCTTTATCTGCCGCTTTATCCGGCACTGGTAAAAAAGCCCGATGCTTTGGTAATCGTAAAAACTTTCCCTTCAGGGAAAAAACTTATCGACAAACCTGACATAGTAATTTTTAACAATGATTTTGTTCTTTTAAAAGTGCTTACGGATATGAAAGGCAGAAAGACCGTTTTAAATTTAAAAGAACCTCCGATTGAGGTAAGAACCGGGCTATTACCGCAGGACATGCTTGTTCCTTCGGGGCTTATTATTCCCGATAACATAAAAGGAATTATAGGTAATCTTCAAATTGCGACGGCTCAAGATGCGGGTTTGAGGATTAGTGCAGAACCGTTTTTGGAATTTAAAACCTTAAAAACTTCCCAAACAACAAAGGATTTGGTTTCTAAAGTACCTCAGCTGGAGAACAAAACTTTATATATCACTACTTGTTATTCGAAAAACATCCAAGTCGTTCAGGGAGAAGCAAGCAAACCTGAATACGCCCTTGCACAAAAAGCTATCCCCGTTGATATAAAAGCAACCCCTGATGATAAGTTTTTGCTGGTTACAACTTACGGAAAAACTTTTGTGGATATAATCTCTCTTACCGATGAAAGATTTATTAAGCAAATTGACTTAACAACACCCGCCGAAGAGATTGCGATTGACAGAATTAACAACAAAGCATACGTTTCAAGCAGCGATGATTCAAGTATATACATAATCGACTTAACCACAATGACGCTCAAACAAAAAATTAAGGTTAAAGGTAAATGTCAAAAACTTTATCTTGACGATGAAGGCAAAAAGCTTTTCTATACAGACAAAAGAACCAACAATATTTGGGTAATCGAATTAGATAACCAATTTGTAATAAAAGACGTGGGTAATTTCCCGAATGTCTCTAAAATAGCTTTTAATCAAGGCAAAATTTATCTTACAAGCCGGACAAAAAACCGCTTAGCGATAATTGATTATGTAACTTTAGGGTTAATTAAGGAAGTTGATATTGCCGCAAAACCGATTGACATGCTTGTTTACAAAACCGCTTTGTATGTGCTTTCGGCTCAGGAAAATATTGTACAGGTTTTTGACACATATGATGACAGGCTTACAAATACAATATATTTAAATACAAAGGGATTTTCAATAAAAATTTATCGAATTAAGAACACAAACATTGCCCTTGTAATGGATACAAAAACCGATAAATACTCTGTTTTAGATCTTGATAAAAAACAGGTAATTAAAACAAATATCCTTGAAATTCCTGTCAGTAAAATTGTTGTTACACCGAGGATAAGGGAAAAGGAAAAAGGGAAAAGAGAAAAGTAAAGTGGATTTTTCAAACCGACAAAATGGTAGGGTGGGGTACCTACCCCACCGGCAAGAATCTTGTAGGTTGGGGTTTTCACCCCAACATCAGCAGGTTTTAGAAGAACTTGAAAAAACGCAGAAGGATTTTTGGAATATTTCCCGCCAAACAGCTAATTTTCTAAATATGCTGATAAAAATTTCAGGTGCAAAAAATGTTTTGGAAATCGGGACTTCCAACGGTTATTCGGGGATTTGGCTTGCTCAGGCGCTCAAACAAACCGGCGGTCACTTAACCACAATCGAATTTTACGAAAAGAGGATTGTTTTAGCCCGGGAAAACTTCAAAAAATGCGGTGTTGACGATATAATAACCATAAAACAAGGTTCTGCATGCGAAGTTTTGGAACAGCTTGATGAAATATTTGATTTTGTTTTTATCGATGCCAACAAGGGCGAATACATAAAATATTTTGAATTAATCGACCCAAAGCTTAAAAACGGCGGAATAATTGCTGCGGACAATATCACTTCTCACGCTGAAAAAGTTGCTCCGTTTGTTGAAAAAATTAAATCCGACCCGAATTATCAAGTCGAAATCCTAGATTTACCCACAGGTTTGCTGTTAGGGTATAAGTATTAAATTCCCAATATTATGTTTTACTAAATTTATTTTAAATTTTAGGCAATAATTTTTTTGTTTGTGTTTTATATTAACATAATAAATAAATTGGAAGTGTGTGATTATGAAGGCCGTCAGTATAAGTTTTGGTAACCAACAAAAACAAACTGAAAATAAACCTGAAAGTTCAACTTTAAGAAAAGTGTTAGGTATAAGCTTAGGTACAGTTGCAGGTGCAATATTGCCATATAATACTTTTAAAACTGCCATATCTACTTGCGATGTTACAACAAAAGGTATTATCTTACAATTTCATCATTTCACTATGCCTGATATTGATTCGTTTTCACATAATAAAGAAGCTGCAGAGAATGCTTTAGAAAGAACCGGATTAAAAGGCAAAGGAGTTAAGCTTTTTATTGCAAATAAAAATAATGTTGCTGAAATTAAAAATATAATTGCAGGAGATTTCCCCCACTGTTATCCTTTTAGGAATAGAATTATAGAAAGTTTTGCACAACAGTGTTCAAATGGGATTAATGCTTGTTATACAGAAAAAGAAAAAAACATTATAATTAATAGCAAAGAGCTTTTCTCAGCTGTTTTTCATGAAATAGGGCATGCTATGAACGCAAATAACAGCATATTTATGAAATTAATACAAAAAGCAAAAAGAATTACCCCTTTTGGTGTCCCGATTGTTGGTTTAGGGTTTTTGGCAATGGGATTATTACATAAGACAAAACCGGAAGAAAAAGACAAATCAAAATTTGAAAAGTCAAAAGATTTTATTAAGAATAATGCAGGTAAACTTACATTCTTGACATTTTTGCCAATGCTGATTGAGGAAGGTGCCGCCTCAATTAAAGGTTTAAAACTTGCTAAGAAATGTTTTAAACCGGAACAAGTTACACGTCTGAGCAAAAATTATCTTTTTGCTTACAGCACATATTTTACGGTTGCTGTTTTGTCATCTTTACTTATTTCATTGGGTATAAAGATTAAGGATAAAATTGCACCAAATTAAATTAATTTTAAGCTGGAATTTTTTTTTTATTTGATTTAAAATGTGTTGAAATAGGGAAAAACAATCAATGAAACACTCAAGATATTCAGTAGTAATAATCGGAGGCGGCATAGCAGGTTTGTATGCGGCCTTAAAAATCGCCGAGCAAAGGAACCTTCCTGAAGGATTGCTTTTGATTACAAAAGCAAAACTTGGTGAAAGCAACTCAAGATATGCCCAAGGCGGGATTGTTGCAGTGCTGGAAGAAAACAAAAAGGATTCCCCGTCTTTGCATATAAGCGATACGCTTAAAGCAGGTGCGGGATTGAGCGATTTTAATGTTACCAAGTTTATTTCCGAAAATTCAGACCACGTAATAAAAGATTTGTTGAAGTTAGGTGTAGAATTTGATAAAAATGATAACAATGATTTCTTTTTAACTCTGGAGGCTGCACACAGCATAAAAAGAATTCTGCACTCCGGCGGAGACGCCACAGGTAAAGGTATTGAAAAAGCATTAACTCAAAAAGTTCTTAAAAATAAAGATATTGAAGTTTATGAACAGACCTTAGCCGTTGAACTCCTCATTAATTCAGACAGTGAATGTAAAGGTCTGATAGCATTCAATGAACTTACTCAAGAGTATGAAGTTATTTATTCTCCGGTTGTAATTCTTGCCTCCGGAGGACTTGGACAACTTTATAAAACCACAACCAATCCTTCTGTTGCAACAGGAGACGGTGTAGCAATTGCTTACAGAGCAGGTGCGATAGTTCAGGATATGGAATTTATCCAATTTCATCCGACAGCACTGGCACTAAAAATCAACGGCAATAAGTTTTTAATCTCCGAAGCTGTAAGAGGCGAAGGAGCAAAACTGGTTGACGCAGACGGTGTTGAATTTATGCATAAGTATCATGACAAAAAAGAACTTGCACCTCGAGATATTGTAACCCGAGCAATTTTTAACGAAATGCAAGAACAAAATCTAAAAAACGTTTATCTTGATTCAACCCATCTTGAAAAATCTATGCTGCAAAAACGATTCCCGAATATAACAAGAATTTGCGAGGAAAACGGAATTGATATTTCAAAAGATTTTATTCCGGTTTCACCGGCAGCACATTATGCAATGGGCGGAATTAAGACAAATATTGAAGGGAAAACTTCTCTCAGAGGGCTTTACGCAATCGGTGAGGTTGCTTCTACAGGTTTGCATGGTGCAAACAGACTTGCAAGTAATTCTTTGTTAGAATGCGTTGTCTGTGCTTATGAATTGGCTGAATATTTAAACTCTGTTAACCTTGTGCCTCCAAAACATATTGATGAGACAATTAAAAGTACGATTGATAAATATTCGGGAGAAGTTGATTATTTTGATTATGATGTAATTGCCTTAAAATCTGAATTGCAAAGCATTATGTGGGATTACGTGGGAATTTTAAGAGATGAATATTCTCTCAGAACAGCAGACGAAAAACTGCAAAAACTTAAAGAAAAATTTCCGCTTACAACAAAATGCTCTGATAAAGACGAGTATGAGTTTAGAAATATGCTTATTGTAGCTCAATTAATAATAGATTCTGCACTAAAACGCAAAGAATCCCGCGGTGCACATTTTAGAACAGATTATCAAATTACCGCAGACGTTGCGGAACATAATTGTATGATAAAGGGAGATAAAGAACCTATTTTTGTACGTTAAAAAACAGAGGCATTATGAAATTACACGATTTTTTAATTGAAGAAGATATTAAATCAGCACTTAAAGAAGATATTGGTTTCGGCGATATTACAACAGACGCTTTGGTCGCTGATGATGCTGTGTTATCGGGCAACTTAAACTCCCGTTCAGAAGGAATTCTGTGCGGCTGCAGCGTGTTTGAAAAAGTTTTTAAAATACTCTGCAATGACATCAAAATAAAATTTTATTTTAAGGATGGCGATTTTATCGCCTGCGGCGATAAAATCGCCGACATCTCCGGCAACGCCCGCTGTATTTTAACGGGGGAAAGAACGGCACTGAATTACATCCAACGCCTAAGCGGAATTGCAACGGAGACAAAAAAATATCAGGATGCAATCGGTGATTACCCGACAAAGATTGTTGACACAAGAAAAACCACTCCGAATTTCAGGATATTTGAAAAATATGCCGTAAAAACAGGCGGTGGAGCTTTGCATCGATTTAACTTGTCTGATTGTGCAATGATAAAAGATAATCACATCAGACTGGCAGGTTCTATCGGCAATGCAGTAGATAAGTTAAAAGAAAATTTATCTCATGCACACAAAATAGAAGTAGAATGTGACACTTTACAACAGGTAAAAGAGGCTTTGAATTGTGATGTTGACATAATTATGCTTGATAATATGACCATTTCGGATATGAAATCGGCATGTGATTTAATTAACGGGCGTGCAATTGTTGAAGCAAGCGGAAATGTAACACTTCAAACTATTAAAGAAATTGCATCAACGGGAGTTGATATAATTTCTTCAAGTGCAATCGTCTCCAAAGCTCCGACTTTAGACCTGGCATTGGATATTTAGTATATTAACCGCTAAAATTTCTAGTTTTACCTGTTATAACAGGTAACTGGGCTATTTCTTCCGGGGTTAGAACTCTACCTCCTTCAGCTCTGAACAACTCTTCTTTAGGGTCTGTCGACACTAATTCCTGCAGACCGTCACCCTGAACTTGTTTCAGGGTCTAATATTTGTTCACTTGCAAGATGCCGAAACAAGTTCGGCATGACGTATAGTGTTATTAGTGTCCACACAACCTAGCTACTTCCGTTAACATTTGTAGATTGTGGACAACTCTCCTTAATTCTTCTACTGGTATTGATTTAGCCTGCTTTGCAGAATTTCCAAAAGCAGGTGAGGAGTTCTTATAATTACTTCCAATTCTGTTTACTTGCATCTTAATTCCTTTCTTAACATTTTTTATACTTTACCCCAACAAAATAGTTTTAT
>JAQVKX010000210.1 GCA_028694425.1 Candidatus Gastranaerophilales bacterium | reverse complement strand
AGCTGATATTCAGCCTGTAAGATGCTCCAGGGAACAGTCAGTGAAAATATTACATTTTGTTTTTTCTAAATATTCTGAATATTGGAATGGTGGGTTAGCGTTGAAATCTCCATCAAAACAGGGTAATATATTATTAATTGGTTTTTTGCACATAGATACAAGGGGCAAGAGAGCAAGATGGAGTTATGATTCGTAAAAAACTCAGGAATTTTTGGTGTAAATCGTAAATTGATATGAAAACTAAATTTAGCGTAAAAAACTCAGGATTTTTTGGTGTAATTTGCCTATTATTGTCAAGTCTATTATTGTCAAATTGCGCAACTGAGAACAGATGTGCAAAAAAATTTCCCCAGGTGGCAGGCTATGATTCTGTTTATGTGGAAAAAATAAAGGAAGTACCTATTTATGTTCCAGGTGATACGATTAACATAGAAATACCTGCTGAATGTGATGACCAAGAGTTATTTGTAATGGAAAATGAACAATTAAGATATGAATTATCTATCGAAAAAGGGAAGATCAAGACAAAGTATATTATAAAACCTGATACGATAAAAATATTAGTTCCAGAAATACATGAGAAGATCGTAATTGAAAAAAAACCCGTAGAAATTAAATACGTGCCCAAATTTACGAGTTTAATGTCAAAGTTAGGAATTATACTTGCTTTAGGTCTGGTGTTGTTATTTGGGCTGAAAATAGCCAAATTTTTGAAATAGTAAAATATTCACATTCACCTTGACATGTATTAAATTAAATTGTATATTGTGTTGTTTTCATAGTAATTTTTTTGGGTTAAGTAGTTGCCCCCTGTCCGGAAAGCAGGGGGTTTTTATTTAGAATCATTTTAAATTAACTAATATTCGTAAAATAATTGCAAAAATATTTGACTTATATTAACTAAAAATCGTATATTTACATAACCAAATTAATCAAAAGACATGAAAAACATTGATTGTATATACGAAACAAAAAAAAGAAGAAATGCTGAATGGGTATTGGCAATATTAAAGACAGGTAAAAAAGCAATCTTTATGAATGGAAGATTACAGAGAATATTTTCAGATTACGATGAGGCTTTGACAATTTTTGAAATATATACAAAATAAATGAAAAACCTTTTAAATTGGTTCGCAATATCCCGCCATGTTACAGGTGGTAAATGGGATAGTATAAGACCAAAAAAAATACCAAAGAAATACATACACCATCTTGATAGACTTTTCAAAGTCGAAATACCGGAATGGTGGGAAAATGAAAAAACGAAATTATGAAACATCCTTACTACGAAGGTGAAAGCGAACATAAAGAGTTCACTCCCCGGCCGCTGATCCTTGCAGGTATTATCTTACTTGGTTGTGAATTGCTTTCAATTTGTTATTTGACTATCTTTAACACACCAATAGGGATGCTAATAAACCAGAAATATATCTGTGAATACCTTAGTTACATACCTGCAAAATGCACTTGTTTAGAAACAATATGAAAACAATAATCAAAGACTTAAAAGAACTGGAAGATCATATTAGACATTATGAGTTTGAACTCAATGATGTCTTTTATGACATTTGGTTTTCGTTTGACCGTCGCTATGATCGGGAACAAGGCGGTGATCGAGGGGAATGGTTATGGACTAAATGGAGAGATCAGATAGAAATACATAAGGTCGTTTGTCTAACGTCAGAAGGTGAGGAAATGGAACCAGACTGGCAGACGGCTGTTGAAATTGAAAGACTTTATAACCTTAAATAAATCATAAATCATGACAGAAATTACATTATTACCAGTTGAAGTTAAGGAATTAGCTTTAAAAGTGCCTGAAAACAAACAGAAAGAAGTTCAGGATGTGTTAAACCAGATTTTCACCGGTACTGAAAAATGGGAGAAACAAGTGGATGCCATTGAAGTTAAGGACATTAGCGACAAAATGAGCATCCAGTTAGCTGATGCTGCACGGCTGAATGTGAAAAAAGCCCGTATCTATGCTGAGAAAATCTTCGATGCAAAGCGGGAAGAAGTTCAACAGCGGATGCAAAACGATAAATTAGAGGATGCCCTCTGGTTGAAATCAAAACAGTTCATGCAGTTGAAGTTCAAGGCTATTGAAGAAAAAGCAGAATGGAAGGCTAAGTTTGTCGAAAGACACGAAGCTGAACAAAAAGAAATGAGAACTCAATTAAGACTCGAAAAGATCAGTAAATTCAAACCTGATGTAAACCGGTATGAAATTGAGAATTTGACCGATGAAGTATTTGACTTTGTTTTGAAAGGTGCTGAAAAAGCTTATAACGAACGTATAGAGATTGAAAGAAAGGAAAAGGCATTTAAAGAAAACAGGGAAAAGCTGTACCCATATTTTGATTACATTAAGGATTTTTATAATATCTCATTTGGTGAACTGACAGCGAAAAATGTAGATGAATACATTAAAAATGCCAAAGCCGAAAAAGCACGGATTGAAGCTGAAAATGAACGCATCCGGAAAGAAAAGGAAGCAGCTGAAAAGAAGCTTATAGAGGAACGCAAAAAAGCCGAGGCTGAACGCAAGGCGGCTGAGGAAAAGGCACGTAAGGAAAGGGAAGAAGCAGCCGAAAAGTTACGCAAAGAACAGGCAGAGAGGGTAAAAATTGAAGCTGAATTGAAAGCAAAAGCCGAGGCTGAACGCAAGGCGGCTGAGGAAAAGGCTGAGGCAGAACACAAAGCAAAATCAGCCCCGGATAAGGAAAAGCTGATGCAATTAGCATCCGATATTGCAGCACTTAAAATGCCTGAGCTTACAACTGAAAAAGCAAATACAATACTGGAAGAAGTGAAAACTATACTCCGTAGAGCTTACACATACTTAAAACAAAATGAGTTATGAAACCAGAAATTAAAGCACAACTTGAAAAGAGCTTCTTGCGAGCCTATGAAGAAGCCGAAAACAGCGTCGAAAAAGAAACAATCTTTTGGAACGCTTACGACTTAGGTATTGTTCTTCCACGTCCTACATGCGAAAGGACAAAAACTATACTCAAGGAATTTCATGAAAACCTTAATAAAATCTGCCGTGGAAACCATTAAAATATCAGGTAGTGATCTGGCGGGATGCAGGTCACCGTTGGAATTTTATCAACGTAAATTTTTGCATAAGCCTGTGGAAAAGGATTACTTTGACATTGGTACTGCTGCACATGCGTATATTTTACAGCCTGAAAAATTCTTACAACTTATTTGCGTGCCTATTGAATGGCCTGAACCGGATAAGATCAATAAAGATGGCACGTATTCAAAGTTAGGTAAAAACGGCAAGTACCTGGAAGATATCAAGGCTCAGAATCCGGATAAAATTGTATTTGAGCCTGTCGTATACAATAAGGTA
>JAQVKX010000209.1 GCA_028694425.1 Candidatus Gastranaerophilales bacterium | reverse complement strand
AGGCGACTTGGTGGTAGTAGGAGTGTTACTCTTGGCACTGGTGGCAATAGGTGCATTGTTGGAATCAAGGAGTGATACATAGTGGTTATCGGGGTTGTTGAGAAAAGAAAAACCGCTCACGAATGAGCGGTAAGCCATAGAGGCTTAACAAATTAATCAATTTTATTATATAGGAAATAGGGGGAAATGTCAAATGTCAGAATTTAGGTTGTTGGAAGTGAAACCTAATGAGTAAATACATAGGCATGGGGTCAGAACAAGGCAAGGTTATCCCTGCAGAAAAGGCTTTTGAATATGCTTTGGAGCGGGTAAAAAATGGCACAGACTACGAAAAACAGGAGTTTGTGGAATGGTTCTATAGTGGAGATTGGTATTACGAAGAAGAAATGAAGGAGGAATTTTAAAATGGCAATAGTTAAACCAGAAAATATGGACTTTAGCGACAAAAACATAATAATGATAATCAGCGGACTTCCTGGAGTGGGAAAAACTACACTTGCTTTATCAGCTCCAGACGTTGTACTTATAGACGCCGACGAGGGAATGGCAAGAGTAAATCCGGCGCACAGAAAAGACGCAAGTATTTGTAAAACATATGAAGAACTTTTAGAAGATGTTAAGGCTTTTGTAGGTACATACAAAACGGTTGTTATTGATACGGGCGGTTCGTTGATTGATATGTTAAAGGATTGGGCTATGAGAAACGAGCCATCTGCCAACAAAAAATCGGGTGGCATATCACAGCAAGGTTTTGGTATTGTAAAAACGGAATTTTTGAGGCTATCAGCGGAATTACGAAAAAGCTTCAATGTAATATACCTGTTTCATGTTTCTAAAGAAAAACAGAACGACGAAGTGTTTTATGACCTTGTATGCGAAGGTTCGGCTAAAACACTTGTATGGCAGCCCGCTGATTTAGGGGCGTATATGCACATTATAAACGGCGAGCGGTATTTGGGCTTTGCTCCGACAATGAATTACAACGCAAAATCAGCTTACGGCATCAAGGGTCTTATAAAAGTGCCAGAACTCAAAGACGGGGAACCCAACGATTTTCTTACAAGATTGTTCGCTCAAGTAAAAGCAAATATATCCGCAGAAGCCGAAATGCTAAAACCTCAAAAAGAAGCATAC
Source organism: Candidatus Gastranaerophilales bacterium (assembly GCA_028694425.1). Classification (GTDB taxonomy): domain Bacteria; phylum Cyanobacteriota; class Vampirovibrionia; order Gastranaerophilales; family Gastranaerophilaceae; genus JAQVKX01. Next base: position 2,233 of record JAQVKX010000209.1, on the reverse strand, counting down.
GAAGTTGCGATGAAAGCAGGAAAGGAAATAATAGATGGCATCGACGCACCCGAAAAGGCTATGCCTGCGCTTGAAGCTATCCGAAAGCTGGAACATAGCCTCACAAGCCTGAAAGAACTCGAAGCGGCTTTCAAAGCCAAAATCAAAGATTTGGGGTATGAGTATAGCAAAGAGGTAAAAGCCTATGTCGCAAAATCGTAAACGCTTTCTTATAACACAAAGTTTGTTATCCTCTTGGGAGTGGGGATTAATATCGGACAAGGGATATGAGGACTTTCTTAAAACTTTGGAGCGTCAACCGATACAGCCGACAAAAGCCATGCTTGAAGGGCGAAGGTTTGAAAATGTCCTTTGTTCCGTGCTGAACGGGGCAGAAATTGAAGAAAGCCACGAATGGTACAAGCCTATCACAGAACTTCAGCCCGTTTTACAGGGGGCGCAACAGCAAGTAAGGCTTTCGAGGGATTTAACGGTGGATGGTGTAAACTTCGTTTGCTATGGGGTGCTTGACTTTTTAAAAGCCGGAATAATATACGACACCAAATACAGCAAATCTTATTATACGGGCAAATATTTTGAAAGCCCACAAACACCTATGTATTTCTATCTTGTACCCGAAGCGAGGGAATTTCAATACAAGATTTGTGACGGCAAGTATGTTTACACAGAAAGATATTACCCGGATGAAGTTGAGCCGATACAACAAACAATTAAACATTTTATGGAATTTTTGGATAATTTAAATTTAGTCAAAATTTATTGTGATAATTGGATTTCAAAATATTAAGGAGGTTTTTAGATATGTCAAAATGGAATTATGCAAGAGAAGAAACCCCAAGAGCGGGTGCGGGTGATTACAGGTTTGAGGTTATAAACGCCGTGGAAGATGTTTCAAAATCGGGTAAGGATATGATTGTAGTATCTTTAAAACTAAACGGCACAAACATAACCGTTAAAGACTATTTTGTAGCTGGTGAATGGTTTAACCGTAAAGTTACACAGTTTTTTGACAGCACAAATATTGAGGAAGGAAATTTTGAATTCTTAACATGGATTGGTGCGGTTGGGGCAGCAAGATTTAAAGAAGATGAAAATGGGTACCTAAAAGTCCATTATTACCTAAAACCCGAACAAGCAGAAAAATTGCCGCCGTGGCAAGGCGATATGCCAGAAAGGCAAACGGTAACAGAATTTGCTCCGGTAAATTCGGACGATGACCTCCCGTTTTAAGGCGGTGATTAAATGCGGCAATACTATTCCGACAAAGAAATAGCCGAACTTTTAAAGCAAACGACCATAGTTGTTGACACTAAAGAAAAGGTAAACGACCACATTACAGGTTATTTCAAAAAACGCAACATACCGCATATTAATAGGTCTTTAACAACAGCGGACTATTCTGCCATGATAGGCGATATGACATTAGAACACGACATTTTAACAGAACGCAAGGCAAACATTGACGAAATAGCCGGTAATTTTACTGTTGACCGAAAAAGGTTTGAAAACGAGTTTTTAAGAGCAAAAGCCGAGGGCTGTAAGGTTTTTCTTATAATTGAAAACTGTTCTTGGAGCGACATACTTTTACATAACTACCGAAGTAAACTGCTCCCGAAAAGCCTTATAGCTTCTCTGCTTTCGTGGCAGGTCAGATATAATATTTCGATTATTTTTTGCAAACCAAGCGAAACCGGACAAATAATATATGGCATTTTGTATTATGCCGCAAGAGAAGCGTTAAAGAGTGGCACTTTAGATATTTAATCAAATAGGGCAGGGTTTATATCTTGCCCTATTGTTTTACAAAGTTGTTGGAAGGATGAAACAATTTGAAACCAACAGAAGTCAAGAAATACCTAAACAAAACAGTTTACTACAAAGGACACCCATACATATTTCAAGAGGCTATATTTTGGAAACAAAGAGATGAATTTAAGTATAGTGCGGTACTAAAGGAGTTGCATATAAAATCTACTGTACGTTGCAGATTGGAGGATGTTGAAGTTGAGCAAGGATAGGGAATATTCAGCCTATGAAATGAAAAAAATATACATCTGCTCCCCACTGCGGGGAGATTATGAACAAAATATAGAAAATGCGATTTTATATTGCCGGGAAGTCATCAGAGAAGGACACATACCAATAGCACCACATATATACTTTACGCAGTTTTTAGACGATGCAAAGCCAGACGAGCGCAACATAGGCTTAAAATTCGGATTGGAATTAGTTA
>JAQVKX010000038.1 GCA_028694425.1 Candidatus Gastranaerophilales bacterium | reverse complement strand
CGTTTAACGCGAGCAACCAAGGAGACTTTTCCGTATGCGACCTTAGAAGTGTGAAAACCTTGCCGGCTGCGGGATAGCGAATTTTCGCCGGAGGGCGAAAGGGCAAAACGACGCTTTTGCCCGTAGCTCGTTCAACGGCGAATAATTCAAGAAGCCGCCGGCAAGGTTTGAAACCGGACATCAGAGTTTACAGGAAAAAGTTCCTTTTTCCTGTAAACTCTGATGAATAAAATTAAAAATTATAGATTTTTGAATTATTTCGTGTCCTCATTAACTATTCACCATTTTCTCCAACCCAATTAGCCCTATCGGTGAATATCTTTTATTTTTTGAACAACTAGAATTAATGAAGATACATCAGAGGAGAAAAAGTATGATTAACACTTTTAGTCCACAAGTTGTGGAAATGGCTGAATTAAACAACCTTTTTATAGAGCTGACATCAAAAAATTGTAACCAAAGATGCAAACATTGTTATATAGATTTCCCGATTTCTAAAAATGTTAAAGATTTTATTTCAATAGACCGGATTAAAGATGCTCTTAATGATACAAAAAATGAAAATATAGAATTTATATATTTAACCGGTGCAGAACCTATGACACATCCCGAGTTTAACAATATACTAAGACTTTGTTTAAAAAAAGCCAATGTCTGCATTTGTACAAATGCAACTTTTATCAACGAAAAAAAAGCTCGCTTCTTAAAAAAAGTCGAAGACGAAAGCACTAATGAAATAGTCTTCAAATTAAGTATTGATCATTATAATGAAATTAAAAACGATGATTTAAGAGGCAGAGGAGCCTATAGGCAAACGCTTAACGCCATAAAAAGCCTTGCTAAATATAATTTTAATCCGATATTAAACATTGTTAATTATTACAATGAAGATGAAGATGTTTTAAGGTCAGAATTTAATAAAATTTGCGAAAAAATAGGTTTTGAAGCTACAGATTTTAATTTTCACATAAATAAATACCACAATAAATATAAACCCGTATCCGATGACTTCCGAATTAACGAAACGGGAGATTTTGATTGCAAAAACGGAAGAATCTTGACCGAAAAAGGGATTTACGTTTGTCCGTTTTTGGCAAATGACCATAGGGGACGTATGGGTAATGATTTTAAGGATTTTTCTAAAAAAATGTATCTTGAAACAGATTTTTGTTTAACCTGTAGTCAAAACAGAAACAAAATGTTTGGAATAAACCTTACTTTGTTGCATAAAGCTTAATTTGCAGTTTGGCAAGGAGAATTCTTTTATTCTTTTGATAAGGGGATAATTCAAGTTTGTCAATATTTACAAGGTAAGGATATTTGTATACTTCTTTTAAGAAACTTTCCAAATCTGCATAATCCGCTATAATTTGCATGCCTAAAACACAAACATTATATTTATCCGCCGCACCTTTTACAAATTCATCATCTTGAGGATTGTAAACATATTCAATCGAATATATTTTAATCCCGTTATATTTTGCCATTTCTATAATATCATCAAAAACTACCGCAAAAGAAGATTCTGCATCTAAACCCGGTATTTCAGGTTTATAAATCTTTTTAGTTTGAGGTGAAAGATCTATTTCCATTGCAGATTTTTTTAATGTCTCTAATTTTCTTGATAAATCTGCTTCTTGTATTGTTTGGCTTTTAATGTTATTTTCAATTTCAATAATTTTAACAATTTTAGGTTGCAAATTTATTACGGCTATCACAAAAATAATAACCATAAAAAACATATATAAAATTGCTTCTTTGTATCTTAATAACATTAATTCTCCTTAGAATTTTTCTATCTTTTCAAGATTTTTCGGTAACTCGGGACTTGCTGCCGCCGGTGCTGTTGAAACAGTCGGTGCCGTTGGTGCAGGTGCAGGTGTAGCAGCAGTTGTTGACGTATCTTTTGAGCCGAATATCGGTTTACCGAATTGGAACCCTTGTTGACTTGCAGGTGCAACAGGTGTCGCCGGTTGCGGGGTTGTACCTGTACCTTTACCTGTAGCTGCAGGCTTTGGATTAAGTTCATCATCAGTCATATTAGTGATTTCAAATTCATAAGTTCTTGATGAAGAAATATCGGCAACAACGTCATCAAGGGAACTTGAAGTTATTTCCAACTTATAAAGTTTTATGTTTGAATTATTAATCAGTTGTTTAAGTTCTTTATAAAAATCATAAACACTTTTTACATCACTCGCTTTACCTTTAATATCAATTTTCCCCGCATCACTCATTGAGTAATAAGTTACCCATAATTTTGCAGGAACACTCATCCCTAAAGCAGTATAATAAGCCAACTTTGTCTCATTTTGTGCAATAATTTTTTCCGTAGCCGCTTTTACATCAAAAGTACTGCTTTGATTTTTATTACTGTATTTATCTATTTCCGCATTTAATTGCTGCACTTTAGCATTAAGTGCATCCAATTTAGCCTGTTCTTTAGGCAAAATAAAGTTGTTTAATAATAAAAATATAATAATTATTGGAACTAAAATTACTCCACCGATAATAAGTGCCAATCTTTTTATAAAATCAGGCGTTAATTCAATTTCCAAATTTCCTATATTGACCCTCGGTGTTTCCCAAGTTTCTTCTAAAACCCCTCCTCCCGTTTCTTTTTCTTTTCCTTTCAAGATATTTAACTTTAAAGGATAATCACTAAATTGATAAATAGCTGTACCAATTGCTTCAAGGGTTATTTGAAGGGCATTTTTCGGTAAAATCTCAAGATTCACCGGTATAATTTCATTTTGGGTAAATTTATTGCATTCTAAAAACTTAACCGGAGTTTCTAACTCCATTTTCATTGCCAAAACTTCGGCACTTACTAAATCAGTTTCGGAAACAATATAAAGAAAATTAGCTGTAAGGTTTTCCAATGTAGGCTGAGAAGACATTATTATAGCGTTATAAATCTCATCATCAACAAAAGATTTTAATGCTAAAGGTTCTTCATAATATTCCATGATTTTTTTATCTGACATAGAAATAACTGAATAGCTGTTTTGTCCTATTAACATTAAGTTCCAAGTAGTTTTATCCTGCATTTGCTCTTTAGCCAAGCCTGCAAAATCTAAAGCTTTTAACAAAGATGTATAAGTATTTTCAACAGCAACAATTGTACTGCCGATGCTTTCACATATTTCGGTAATTTGATCCAAGGAATCTTGTTGTATTGCAGTATATGCCAAAGTTCTGTTCTCTGTATCAACGTTAGAATAAACCTCACACCAACTTACAGCCGGCTCTTGGCGTTTAAATATATAAGACTGTTCAACTTCAGAAATAATCGCATTTGTAACTGCCTCGTCAGTTAATAACAAAGGAAGATTAATCATTCCGAAGTGTACGTTTGGCAAACATAAAATTATATTACTTTTCTTAGGTATATGTAATTCATCAAAAAGCTCTTCCAAAGATATTTTAAACTGTTGATAGTTAGCAATTTCTCTGTTTGAATGGTTATATTCAAGCGGTTTATTGGAATATTTGCTGACAGTTCCCGTTGCTCTGTCAACTTCAATCATTTCCAGCCCTACACTTGGTGATACCGATACCCCGACAGTTATTTTTGTACTGGCACCTAATTTTGATAAAAAATCTTCTAGCATCTCTCTATTTTATTATTTCTTTCGATAACTAATTCATTTTTATTATACAATATATTTTGTTTCATATAAATTTGTAAAGAAACTTTACACCATATGGAGGACGGAAAAGTGAAGTGTGAAGCGTGAAGCGTGAAGCGTAGTAAATTCAGCTCACTGCTCACTTAATAAAACTTCTCAACTTATCGACTTATCAACTATAAAAAAAGGCAAAAAATGACTATCAAAGAAGAAATATTAAAACTAAAAAAAGAAAAAAATGCGGTAATCTTAGCACACTGTTACCAAAATATTGAAATAGACGAAGTTGCCGACTTTGTCGGAGACTCCCTGTACTTAAGCCAAACGGCGGCAAAAACAGATGCGGACATAATAGTATTTGCCGGAGTTTATTTTATGGCAGAAACCGCCAAAATTCTTGCCCCCGAGAAAAAAGTGCTGCTTCCACGTTTAGAATCAGGCTGTTTAATGGCTGATATGATTAATCTTCAACAATTGAGAGAATTTAAGGCAAAACACCCCAATATCCCGACTGTTTGTTATATAAATTCAACCGCAGCGGTTAAGTCAGAATGTGATATTTGCTGTACAAGCTCAAATGCGGTGAAAATAGTTGAAAGTCTTGGTGTTAAAGAAGTTCTTTTTGCACCTGATACTTACCTCGGGACATGGGTTCAATCTAAATTAAAAGATGTAAAAGTTATAACATATCCCGGATTTTGCCCTACCCATTTGAGAATAACACCTGAGGATGTTAACCAAAAGCGGAAAAAATATCCGGAAGCACTTGTTTTAACACATCCTGAGTGTCATCAAGAGGTTATAAAACTCTCCGATTATGTAGGAAGTACAACCGGAATTATGAATTTTGCGGCGCAAAGCGACAAAAAACAATTCATTATTGCAACCGAAATGGGTGTAGTAGAGCGTTTACAAAGGGACTACCCCGAAAAAGAATTTATTTTAATTTCTCCAAAAGCGATTTGCCCCAATATGAAATGGAATCACTTGGAAGATATTTTAAATTCATTAAAATATGAGCAATATGAGATTAATGTTGATCCTGAAATCGCAAAAAAAGCAATAACATGTATTGATAGGATGCTTGGGGTTAGCAAATAAAACTTATATGAAAAGTTTTTTGCTAGCTTTTTTCCAAAAAAGCGAAAAAAATAAATTCTAACCGCCTGATGAGGTGAAGAATTTAAAAAAAATTGTTTACTTCATCAGGCGGAAAAAGGAGTTAAAAATGGAACTAATTAATACAATTTCAATTTTTCTTTATACATTATTTACTTTTGTGATTATGATTACAGCCATTATTGCAACAACAAGCTGGAAGAAGGAGATAAAATCTAAAAAGAAAAAAGAATTAGCGGATAAATTATTAGAATATGTCGAATATACAGAGTATTTACTTGTTCCAACTAAAGAAATGAATTTTCCAAGTCTAATTTATGATAAGATGTTAGAAAAATTTGGTGTGCATTGTCAAGACACAAATGCTAGACTTAAAAAAATATATATAGAGTTATCTGTTTTAAGACAAGAGTACGATAATTTAAACAATAAAAAGATAAAAGAAATTCTTATTGAATTAGAAAGCACGATCCAAAGCAAGCTTAGACATGCAAAAATAGACGGACATTTAACAAGGCAAAATATTAAAACCATTAAAGATTTTTGTCTCCAAGAAAATAAAGGTTTTTATAATTAATCATTTTTTGATATTTTTTTAACAAATTTTTGTAATTTTCTTTTTGTTTGCATAGCTTCTCTTATTTCACCTTCAGCTGTATTCAATTGAATTTCCAAATCCTCAATTAAATCCTTTAAGTATTCTTTGGTATTCTTTTACATTTTACTCCTTTCTAAAACTTTGAAAAAACGGAAGTTGTTGCCTTGTTCATATGTATGAACTATATTAATTCAAATAAGTCATATTATCAAGTATAAGTTCACAATTATGAATTTTTATTAATCTATGTCAAATGAAAAATTTAACAAACTAATATGTCAAAGAATTCGTTTTCTTAGGAAAGAAAAGGGATTAAAAATGGAGCAATTAGCCTATCAAAGCGGAATTTCCAAAGGAGGGCTTAGTGAAATCGAAAGAAATTTAAAAGAACCTAGAGCTTTTACTATTTTAAAAATATGTGCTGGTTTGAATATTTCCATGAGAGATTTTTTTGATTTTGAAGATTTAAATGAGTTTAAAAATTCGATATAATTTTGTATTGCTTCGCTACCGCTCGCAATGACACGAACGACTTTAGCAAAAAGCAACGTAGGGTGGGTTTACTAACCCACCGCAAAAGCGTTCGCCGTAAATTATCGGTGGGGAAATGCGTTTGTTTAAAATAAAAACAAAATTAAATGTAAATCCCCACCCTACATGGTTTAAACATTTTATGTAAAATTAAAGGCTCGGATTGAATTTCAATCCGAGCCTTTTTCTTTTGTGTATAATATATGTATTATGCAAAATGAAAATAACGACATAATTTACGGCAAGAATTCGGTTTTGGAAGCTCTTATTGCAGGAGAGAGAGAATTTAACAAAATTCTTATTGCCAATAATATTCATTCTGATACAAAATTAAACCAAATAAAAGAACTTGCACAGAAAAAAGGAGTTGTTTTTCAATTCGTGGCAAAAGAAAAGTTCTCTCAGTGGGCAGGTTTAAATCATCAAGGTGTTATAGCTCAGATTTCGCCGATAAAATATACGGATTTAGATGAATTTTTGGAGCAAAAACACCAAAATGCTTCGCTTGTAATTCTTGATGGAATAGAAGATTCTCACAACCTTGGTGCAATAATCAGAACTTGTGTTTGTGCAGGTGTCAGTGCAATTATTATCCCAAGCCGTCGCAATGTTCAGATTAATTCAATTGTAGAAAAAACTTCCGCCGGTGCAATAAATCATATCCCGATTATAAAAGTCAATAGTCTCGTAAGCACTGTTCAAAGGTTAAAAAATTCCGACTGGTGGGTAATTGCCACGGATGCATCTGCTAAAGATAATTATTATAATATAAATTACTGCGATATGAATTTTGCATTAATTATGGGAGCAGAACATTCAGGGGTATCTAAATCTTTAATAAAAGAAGCTGATTTTTTAGTAAAAATTCCGATGTTAAAAGATTTTAATTCTTTGAATGTCTCAAATGCTCTCAGTGCAATAATCTTTGAAACAGTCAGGCAAAAGAGTGAAAGGTGAAAGGTAAAAGGTGAAGGGAAAGGAAATAGGCAATAGGTAATAGGAAATAGAAGGGAACAGGGAACGGTAGAGAAGACAAGATGCGTAGAGGCGTGGATGCGTAGTTTTTAAACGAAACTGTTCACCTATTCACCCCTTCACCCGTTCACCTATTCAACTTCTTTTCACATTTCACAAAAACATAAAAATATGCTATAATAATTCCAAACAAGGGAGCAAATAATGACAAAAGAAAGAGAAATCTTAGATATAGAATCAGGGGATGTTGAAGATGAAAACTTAGATTTAGGCAAGCTGGAAGAAGACGAAGATATTCTTGAGTCAGTTGAAGAACCTAAAATTCAAGAAAATTTATCTTCAATTAACACAGACGATTCTGTAAGAATTTACTTGCAACAAATAGGTAAAATACCTCTTTTGTCTACACAGGAAGAATTAAATATTGCAAAGAAAATTCAAGAAGAACATTGCGAAATATCGAAAAATGTTCTTGTGAATGCAAATTTAAGGCTTGTTGTAAGTATTGCAAAAAAATATATAGGCAGGGGGCTTTCTTTCCTTGATTTAATTCAGGAAGGAAATATGGGGCTTATGAAAGCTGCCGAAAGATTTGATTATGCAAAAGGCTATAAGTTTTCCACATATGCTACATGGTGGGTACAGCAGGCGATTACCCGTGCAATTGCCGATAAAGCAAGAATAATAAGACTTCCTATCCATATGATAGAGTCTTTAAGCAAAATCCGAAAAGCTACAATCGATTTAACAATAGAATTAGGACGTGCTCCGACTAAACAAGAAATAGCTTATAGGCTTGGAATTACGGTTAATAAATTAACATCTTTGGTCAAATCCGCACAATCGACTATCAGCATTGAATCTCCGGCAAATCAGAAAGAAGATTCTACTAAAATTGCGGATTACATAGTTGATGAAAGTACAATAACACCGGACAGCAGGGTCTCTCAGGAAAATTTATTTGAAGATATAAGAAAAATGCTCGGGCAATTAAGCCCGAAAGAAAGAGACGTTCTTATTTTAAGATATGGGCTTGATAACAACGGAACTAAAAAAACTCTCGATGAAATCGGTACACAATACGGTGTTTCAAGAGAAAGAATCCGCCAAATAGAAAACAGAGCTATTTCAAAACTCAAAAAACTTTGCAAAAATTCAACCCTGAATAAAGGTCTTAAAAACTATTTCGGGGGATAAAAAGTGAAATGTGAAAGGTGAAATGTGAAAAGAAGCCGAATAGCCGAAAAGTTGAAAAGTTTTATTAAGTGAGCAGTGAACAGTGAGCAGTGAGCTGAATTTACTACGCTTCTATGCCTCTATGCATCTTGTCTTCTTGTCCTCTCTATGCTTTCCATTTTCCATTTTCCATTTATTAAATCACCTTATCAACTAAAATTATAACCTACTCGGTTGATCTGTTTTCCTTGCAAGATCAAAAGAAGTTTCTTCCAGTCCTTTATATAAATGAGGATAAAAGATTTTATAATAAGTTTTTTGAAGGAAATCCCAAAATCCATTCCAACCTCGCCAAATTTTCATTTCTCGATTAACGGAAGGACTAAAATCCTTAATCGAATTACCGGAAGCATTAAAAGTAATTTGTTTGGACTTTTTTCCGAATTCAAATTCTATGGTAATTTTAGGTACTTTCATTTTCTAATTCCTTTTTTCTAATCTTAATAGTATGAAAACACAAAAAAACTTTTTTTTGCTAATTATGACAAATTATGTTAAGAAAGATGAAAACTATATTAAAAAGCCCCGCTAAAAGCAGGGCTTTTTAGGTATTTAATTAATTGTCAATTGAGCATGCGGAAAAAGTCCAATTTTGACAAAAGCTGATTGCAAACGGAGGCTGAAAGGCAAAACGATGCTTTTACCGTAGCCCTTTCAACGGTGAATAATTCAAGAAGGCGGCGACAAGATTTAAAACCGGACATCAGAGCTTACAGGAAAAAGGAACTTTTTCCTGTAAACTGAATTAATACAGAGGTAAAATAAGTGTTCTTGTAATATTCGCATTGTTTTTATTAACATCTTTTCTTACATATACAAAGGATTTGTCAATAGAAGAATCTTTTATATTAAGATCATTTCTTGTATAAAGAATTGATTTTTCCACACTTGACTTGTAAAGATTAATATCATTAACCGCACTGACAATGGAACCGCTGACTTTAGAAGAACTTACAACATTAAAATTGTTTTTTGTAAAAGCTTCTGAATTTGTCAATTTGGAACCGTTGGTTAAAGATATGTAATTATCAGTCAAGATTATTGAATTTTTAATAACGGCATTATTTGTAATTAATGAACCCTGAGTTCTTAAATTAGATAATTTTATCTCTGAATCGGTTAATTTTATGCCGCTTCCTGCATTAATGAAGGAATTTTTAATTTCTGAATCATGGTAAGCCCCAAAAACCTTATCTGCATTGACATTCGAATTTTCTAATTTAGCCTCGCTCAAACTGACATTGTTTTTTGCTGTTGCTATAGAGTTCTTTAATGTTGAACCGTCGTATATGTTTATATTGTATCCGGATGTAATCTTTGAATTGTCAATTACTGAATTGGTTGAATTAAATGTACTTCCCGATTTTAAATCACATAAACTTGCGGTTGAAGCCCATAAATTAAGATAAACTTCTGCAAAAAGCGAAGAATTATTGATTAATGAACCATTATAGGCGTTAATATAAGTTTTTGCATTAATACTGGAATTTTTAACAGTAGATGCGTCTATATCAACATCACTTTCTGTAGATAAAACAGTGGAATTTTCTAATCTGGAATTATTAGCTAAGCCGACTCTTTTCTTAGCTGTTAAATCAGATGATGTAACGTTAGAATTTTTTATTTTAATAAAGTTTCCTGCTGAAGCAATAGAATTTGCCAGACTTGAGGCATCACTTACATTAATATTTCTGTGTGCAACAAGATAAACTTTTCCTGTTGAATTATTTTCTACAGCCAATGTTGCTTTTTTAATTGTAATATCTCCAAATGAAGCTGTATTAGAGGGATCTACAGTAGTAGCAAATTTTTCTCCGCTTTCAGGGATTGCATGCTTAGCATAAAAAGTAACACCGTCTGTTGTTATTAATCTTATGTCTCCGCCTTTGCTTGTTGTTAAAAGATTACCATCGCTGCCTATATCGGTTTTAATGCTTGCTCCATTAACTACAATATTCGGAGCAACAATGTTTATGTCATCAGCAACGTGAATAACCGCCATATTAGACAGATTACCCTGACCGATTGTGATTGTTCCGGTTGAATTGTTATTAATTAAAGAGATTTGACCGTTTAGATTTCCATCCCAATTAACATCTTTAGTTGTCAATATCAAAGCATTTGCATTAGTATAAGAACCGTTTTCAAATAATATACCGTTAGGGTTAGATATTATCAAACGCCCCGCGGAACCGCTTGTTGTTAAATTCCCCGCAAATTTAGACATTCCGGTAACAACCGTGTTTAAAGAAACCTGACCGTCTGCGGTAAATGTGTAATTCAGAGATTTGCCTGAAGCAACGTTTAAATATTGCCAGTTCAATACGCTTCCGTTACCGGTTGTTGTTACATTAGCATTAACATTATTCGTTGTTATTGTAGCATTCGACATGCTGTTTACGTAAGCACCGTATCCGCTTGCTGTACCGGAAAATACTTCTCCGGATGATGTTAAAGTAGTATCAGGGGTTGCTGCCATAGCAGGCAACATTACATTAGCACAAGATGCCAATAAAAGCCCTGCTATTGCCATTTTCTTAAATAGAGATGACATCCTTTTCATTTTTTTACTTTTCTTTCTTTTAATAAATATCCAAGTCTATAAATAAAAAATAAATAAATATTTTTAACTTATTTTTTTAATTTTACTTTAAATATAAACTTCATGTCAAATTAAACCGGCATTGTTATATACTAAAAATTTTACAAAACTTAATTCTAAAAGCCTGTGAAACCGATAGATTTATTTTTTCTTTTGTAATACACTTAAAAATAAGTTACTATTTTTAAACGAATTAGGGATAAGAAAAATTGAATAAGATAAAAACACTGCTCGGAATATTATTAATATTCATGAGCTTATTGATATCTACACCGTCCAAAGCTGATGAAAATAATGTTGTAAATGCCCATTTGATAAAAACTCAATTAGAATTCAACTCTAACGAACATTCCAGGGAGTATTTACTTGGACCAAACGACGTTATAAGTATTTTTGTGTATGATAATGAAGAATATGATCAGGAAAAACTCCGTGTTCAGCCTAACGGGAATATAATTGTAGCACCTTTGGGGCAAGTTAAAGTTGCAGGTAAAACTATTGAAGAACTTAATATTTTGCTTGTAAAAGAGTACAAAAGGTATCTTAAAGAGCCTCAATTAACTATCAGATTGGATCAGACAAGACCTTTTGTTGCATATATTACCGGTGCGGTTTTAAATCCGGGCGGATATGAATTAACCACAGATACTTCTTATAATTACCCTTTTAACAGCGGGGAATTAAGCATGTTCCAAATCGCCAGAAAATCTCCTTTGCTTTCAAACTTACTGGTTGCAGCAGGAGGAGTGAAGTTTGATGCTGATTTGGAGCATATAAAAGTTACAAATTCCATTACAAAAACTTCCTTTGAAGTTAATTTAATGGAAATTCTTGATAAAGGTATAGCAGGACAAGATGTTTATCTTATGGCGGGCGATGTGATTGAAGTTCCCAAATTACCAACGCCGTTGGCTGTAAGTGAAGAAAAATATATTAAGTACGCAACCTCCACTTTTTCACCAAAATATGTTCCGGTAAAAGTATTTGGGTATGTAACGAACCCGGGGTTAAAAAAACTTGACAGCAGTGCTTCAATAACCATAAATTCTGCTATTATGGCGGCAGGAGGTTATTTGACCGATGCTGCTTATGCTCCTAAAAAAGTTTATTTAAGCAGAGCAGATTCATCGGGTAAACTCGTTACAAAAGTCATAAATCCGATGAGCAATGACGTTGTTGTAATGCCGAATGACATAGTTTATGTTCCGGAAAAAACAAGACCGCTTATCGGTAAAGCATTTGAAGCTATGACAAAGATAATAATGCCGATAAACGGAATAGCAAATACTTATAATAATTGGGCTTTAATGTTTAGTCCTACAAGATATCAAGTAATAGGAAAATAAAACCGTGACAACAGAAACAGCATTTTTAAATATTTTGAACGGTAACAGATTTTTTAGAAATTTTAAAAGAGACAAAAAGTTAATAAGTTCCGTAATGATAATTTGTTTATCATGGGCACTGGTTTACTTATTATTGTTTTATAAACCGGGTTACGAATCAAAAGCAACCGTTTGGATAAGAAATTTAGCCACAGAAGAATTTGTTGCATCGCTGGACACGCAAAGCCAGCTGCAGCCGTTAACAACAGCAGGTAACCCCATTCTTACGCAAATTGAAATATTAAAATCAGAACAACTTAAAAATGCAATTGTTAATTACAAAGAAAAACAAGGGGAAAAAATAAGCCCTGCGGCTGTTGAATTTGAAGTTAAAAATAAAATTAATACAGATATGTTAGGCTTGAGCTATAAAGATAAAACTCCCCAAAAAGCCCAAGATACTTTAAAGGAAGCCCTAAAAGAATATGAAAATATAAATCTTTCAATAAACCGTAAAATTAAAACAAGCAGGCGTGAGTACATAGACGTAAAATTAAAAGAAATTGATGACAAATTACATAAAGTAAGAACTGATATTAAAGAATATAAAACGAAAAATCTGGCAATAGATATAGAAGAAAAATCAAGTAAATTAGTTGAACAAGAAATATATATGTCTTCAAAGCTTGAAGATACTATCGCTGAAATAAAAAATACAAATGCTTCGATTAAAGAATTGGTTAAACAGTTATCACTCGGACCTAAAGAAGCAATAAATGCGGTAGCATTGGGTTCCGGTAATCAAAATTTGGTTAAGTTAAGGGAAAACCTTAATGAAGCAGTCCAACAATACGAATTTGATTCCGCAAAATTAGCCGATACAAATCCTAAAATGATTGCCCAAAAAAATAAAATCAATACAATAAACAGTCAAATAAAAAAACAAATAGAATTAAGTATAGGCAAGTATGCTCAAAGCCAAAAAATAAACATTTTCGACCCTGTCCGCGAAAGTTTAGTCAGAGACCTTGCGGATGACCAAGCAAAGTTTATGGGACTTAAAGCATCAGAAAATGCAATAAAATTAAGTATCAAAAAAATCAATAATGAACAAGCAAAAATGCCTGAGCAAAAGTTCAATCTGGATAATCTGGAGCAGGAAGAATTTACTCTGAGTGAAGCATATAACCAACTAAAACAGAAACAAATTGAGGCAAAAATAAAAGAAGCTGAAGCTGTAAGTAATATTATTGTTGTTGATGCACCTGATTTGCCTAAACATCCTTCATTTCCTACTGCTTTTCAGACAATAATACTCGGAATTATTTTAGGGTTTGGTGCCGGATTAGGTGTTTCGGGCTTAAAAACGCTTATAGAAGATGTTTGTGATGACATAGAAACAATAGAAAAGATTACGGGAACTTCTATTGTAGGCACAATCCCATGGGTAGAAAACTTCGAATCCCCTGAGCAAGTTCGTTCTATACATGGTTTAGCTTACGATAATATTGCTTCTAACTTAATGATTAAATGCTATAAAAATAATAAAAAAGTTTTAACATTCACATCTTCATCGTTAAAGAAAACTCAACCTACAATAGCTTATCAAATAGCTACGAGGCTTAAAAATTCAGGTCATTCGGTTATAATAGTAGACAGTGACCTTAGAATTCCAACTACAATTAAAACCACTCACAGTGAAAACAAAGCCATTGTAAACCTATCCGACCTGATAGTTTCACTTGAAAAAAAATTACATGAGGTTCAAGAAGGTCAGGAACAAAATTTCTCACGTCATCAAGAATTTATCATTAACAGGGAAATTATGAATGCAATAATCACCGATGATAAAGGAATAAATCATATAGGCAATAAAGATGTAGTTTTTGAACCTTATGAATTCTTCACGACATCAGCTTTTGAATACATAATTACTTACTTAAGAAAAAAATTTGATTGGGTTTTAATTGACACAGGAGTTGCACATATTACTCCTGAATTTTTAATTATTTCAAAATTATCAGACGGAGTTGTTTTATTATTAGACAAAATTATAACTTACAATATAATAACAACCATTACAAAATCTTTGAAAAATGCTCATATTCCGCTTATTGGCACAATAGTAAGAGAATCGGATTCTAAATTAAGCACAGAATATAAAAAATATTTACGTTTACAACAAAATAACTCTTCTACAAAATTCAAAGGATAAAAATTAAAATGGGAAAAAGAATTAATTTTTTCGGAATTAATCTTGATATTATCACACCGGAAGAAACACTAAGCCGAATTTCAGAATTTATTGAAAACAGAGAAAATGTTCAACATGTAGTTGTTAACGTTGCAAAACTGGTTTATGCACAAAAAGATGAAGATCTGCGTAGGATAATTAACTCTTGTCCTCTTATAAACGTTGATGGTGCAGGAATTATTATCGGTGCGAAGTTTTTAGGGATTGATATTCCTCAAAGAATTGCGGGAATAGACTTGATGGAGCTGTTAATAGAATATTCCGCCGCAAAAGGTTACGGAATTTACTTTTTTGGAGCCAAGGAAGATATAGTTAAAAAAGTTGTGGATATTTATACGGAAAAATATCCCGAATTAACCGTTGCGGGATATAGAAACGGGTATTATTCT
>JAQVKX010000037.1 GCA_028694425.1 Candidatus Gastranaerophilales bacterium | reverse complement strand
CGAGCAAAAAATAGTACTTTTAAGATAGTTTACAGACTTAAGGAACAGAAAGAATATGGGAGTTGAGAAGTATGAAGAAATCCGAAAACACACTGTTTGCACACACACATACACACACACACACACATGTTCTTTTAATAAGTCTTTAAAACAATTTTTCATGTCGTCATTAATATACGACTATTTTTGCTCCCTCGCCCTTTGGGGGAGAGAGATGAATTTCGAAACGAGGTATGAGTTTCAGAAATTCAGGGTGAGGGGTATAAATCATACGTTGATTGCAGCTAAGTATAAGCGATTTTTCTTGGATTGCTTCGTCGGGGTGCAACGTTTTAAGCAAAATACAATACCGAAAATTCCCCCTTCTCGCAATGACATGAACGACTTTAGTAGGGTGGGATTACTATCCCACCGGCTAAAACATTTACTTTTAAAAACACCCCTCACCTGCTTTTCTAATATTCGCAGACCTCTGCTCATATTGAAAAGAATCCTCTCCCGCAGGAGGAGAGGTGTTTATGCGTTCACGCTGGCGGAGACGCTTATTGCACTTGCGATTGTGGGCGTGGTTGCCGCAATTGTGCTTCCGCAGGTTATGACAAACGTTAACGAAATGTCCTGGGCTAAAGCTAAAGACAACTTTGATGTTAAAATAGACCAAGCAACACGCCAAATGAACGTTAACGGGGATATGCCAAGCTCCCCCGGCGGTACTAACTATATTACAACCGAGGCTTTTGCAGATAATTTTCAAAAATACATAAAAGTCGCAAAGCGTTGTACCTCAACGAATTTAACCGATTGTTTCGTCTCAACGTTTAAAAGCTCAGGTGGGACAGAGGTTACGACAAGCGATTTAAATGACGGAACGGATTTAGGGCATTCTTCTTTAACTTGGGGAACATATCCTAACGTCGGCTTTGTTTTGGCAGACGGTACAAATATGATTTTATCGTTTGATAGAAGATGTGCTTACTTGGACTGGGTTAGCAGCGGAAATTCAATGCACAGTAATGTCGGTTCAAGTACGGAAAAAAGCTTTGTTCCGGGAGAGACAACGGCGTGTGTAGCGATAGTTTACGATATAAACGGCAATCAAAAACCGAACGTTGTGGGAAAAGACATCGGCGAACTCAATGCCGTACTGGGCAACGACGACTGTGTGCAGGTAGGAAGCATGTGCATCTCCAAAGCTAATGTAACTTACAGTGCAATAGATACAACAACAGACAAAACCTACGACAGCAGTCCTTGTGGTAACACTTATGATACTCCCCCGGGGAACCCTTATTGTTCAGAAAATGATTGGGCAGGAGCAAAAAAAGTTTGTGCTGATATGGGTTGGCATTTGCCTACTAATGCAGAGCTAACAGCAATATATAATGCCATAAACAAAAACTCGGGGCTTAGAAGTGCATTAAATATATCTTACGGTGGTTGTTATTGGTCTTCAACAGAGAATTATAGTTACGTTGCAGCCGCATGGGCAAGGTATCTCTTCCCTCCGGGTCCCCCTGGCAATCTCTATACCAAGGGTAATGCTTATTACGTTCGGTGTGTCAAGTAAGTTAATTATTTAAATATTTAATAATTTAGGGAGCTTTGAAAGTGAATCAGTGCAAGCTTATTACTTCAAAACAAGCCACTTAAAAAACTTATTTCTGCGGTACTTTTCAATACTCTTATATTTCAAGTCAGAGTTTTTTGCATAGCTTGTTACGGCATACAAAAAAGCTCTGGCTGTGTCTATTGACGTAAAACACGGTATACCGTACATTTCTGCAAGTGTCCGCATTTGAAATCCTCTTCTCTCAGAATCTTTCCCTAAAGTAGGAGTGTTTATTACAAGTGCTAAACGTCCTTCTTTCATACGTTTTTGGATTTTATCAAACATAAATTGCGGAATCATTTTGGAAGGAACACCGTTTTTTTCAAGAAATTTATGAGTTCCCCAGGTTGCCATAATCAAATACCCTGCATTGTAATAACCACGTACAATATCAAGAGCAGGTTTTTTGTAGTGGTCGTTTAATGATACCAAAACCCTTTGTTTATCGGGCGGAAAATTATAACCTGCTGCTATAAATGCTTTAATAAGTGCTTTTTCGTAACTTGTGTCAACACCTAAAACCTCACCTGTTGATTTCATTTCAGGGGCAAGTGCGGGGTCGATTCTGTTTAATTTTTGGAATGAAAATATAGGGATTTTCACACATACCAAAGAAGTTTCTTTTGCAAGTCCGGGTTTGTAGCCTTGGCGTCTTATTGATTTGCCGAGGATTACATTCACTGCAATGTCAACCATAGGTATGTTTGTAACCTTCGACATAATCGGAACCGTTCTTGACGCACGAGGATTTACCTCAATAATATAAGGAATATTGTCTTTGATAATAAATTGAACATTCATAAGCCCTTTTATTCTAAGTTTTCGGGCAATTTTTCTTGTATATTCAATAAGTTTATTCACAATCCTTTTATCTGTATGCTGAGACGGATAAACGCTTATACTATCACCTGAGTGAACCCCCGCACGCTCAATATGCTCATTAATCCCGGGAACTAAAATATCTGTACCGTCTGAAATTGCGTCAAGTTCAACTTCATAACCTTCAATGTATTGGTCTATTAAGATTACGTTGTCTGAAAATTGGATAGCGTCATTTATATAGGTTATAAGTTCGTCATCCGAATAAACCACCTGCATACCCCTTCCGCCGATAACATAAGAAGGTCTTACCAAAACCGGATAACCTATTTCTTTAGCAGCTTCAAGTGCTTCTTCAAGCGTTTTAACTCCTTTACCCTTTGGCTGAGGGATATTTAATTCATTAAGCAGCATTCCGAAAAGTTTTCTGTCTTCGGTTATATCAATTGACTTAAGTGAAGTTCCGAGGATTTTTACCCCTCTTTTTTCAAGTTTTTCAGCTAAATTTATGGCAGTTTGACCTCCAAATTGAACTAAGACACCTTTCGGGTTCTCTTTTTCAACGATATTCATAATATTCTCAATATTCATCGGTTCAAAATAAAGTCTATCGGCAATATCAAAGTCGGTACTGAGCGTTTCAGGGTTTGAATTAACCATAACAGACTCATAACCGTTGTTTTTTATTGCCCAGGCTGCATGAACAGAACAGTAATCAAATTCAATCCCTTGCCCGATACGAATAGGTCCTGAACCGAGAACCATAATTGTATTTTTTTGAGTTGATTCTTCTTTACTTTTTACTTTTTGCTTTTTACTTCTTACTTCTTCCAACTCGCATTCTTCATTATAAGTCGAATAAAAATAAGGCGTTTGGGCTTCAAACTCTGCTGCACAAGTATCTACTATTTTAAAAGCCGCTTGGATATTATTGTCTTTTCTTAGTTTTTCGATTTCGTCAATCGGAATTCCCGTCAACTCGGAAATTTCTTGATCCAAAAATCCCATTTCTTTAGCTTTTAAATAAAGTGAAAGGTTAAGAGTAAATAGTGAAGACGGTGTATTGTGAGTTCTGAGCTGTGAACTGACTTTAGCCGAAGTGTTTAAAATTTTGCTCTGCAAAATTTCTTCTCTTTTATATGCCTCACTTTCCGTTCCTTCATTTGCCAATTCTTGTGAAAAGTCTACGATATTCTTAATCTTATGTATAAACCAGCGGTCTATTTTGGTAATTTTATTAATTTTATCAATATCAACACCGCGTTTTAGTGCCTCAGCAAGTCGGAAAATTCTTCTGTCATCCTGAATAGCAAGGTCAATAATTAATTGGTCTGTTGTGTAATCTGTAAATATATGATTTAAAAGCCCTACTTGTTTATCTTCTGTTGAGGTTACAGCTTTTTTAAACGAACTTTCGAATGTTCTGCCGATTGCCATAACTTCACCGGTTGCTTTCATTTTTGTGCCTAAAAGCCTATCCCCGTAACTAAACTTGTCAAAAGGCCATTTAGGAATTTTAGTAACGACATAGTCTATTGCAGGTTCAAATGCGGCAACGGTTTTGCCTGTAATGGCATTTTTAATTTCATGCAGATTATATCCGATAGCGATTTTTGTTGTAACACGTGCAATCGGGTAACCTGTGGCTTTTGATGCTAACGCTGATGAACGGCTTACACGTGGGTTGACTTCGATTACATAATATTGGTTAGAAACCGTGTCAAGTGCATATTGAACATTACATCCGCCTTCGATTTTAAGTGCACGGATAATTTTTAATGCAGACGAGCGAAGCATTTGATATTCTTTGTTAGTAAGCGTTTGAGACGGTGCAACGACAAAGCTGTCGCCTGTGTGAATACCTATCGGGTCAATATTTTCCATATTACAAACAATTATGCAAGTATCATTTCCGTCACGCATAACCTCATATTCAATTTCTTTAAACCCTGCGATACTTTTTTCGACCAAAACCTGATTTATCGGGCTTATTGCAAGTCCGCCGTTAACAATTTCCTCATATTCAATCTCGTCGTGTGCAATACCGCCGCCTGAACCGCCAAGAGTGTAAGCCGGTCTTATAATTATCGGAAATCCGATCTTTTTAGAAAATTTTAAAGCATCTTCATAATTTGAAACTATTTCGCTTTCGGGAATGGGTTCACCGATTTCCTGCATAAGCATCTTAAAGAGTTCTCTGTCTTCAGCTTTTTTAATTGAATCAATGTTTGTTCCCAAAACTTTTACGTTATATCTGTTTAAAACACCATTTTCGTCAAGTTTTACAGCTAAATTCAATCCTGTTTGTCCGCCTAAACTGGCAATTAATCCGTCCGGACGCTCTTTTTTTATTATATATTCAAGTGCTTCAATCGTTAAGGGCTGCAAGTAAACTTTGTCCGCAATATCTTCATCAGTCATAATTGTTGCAGGATTTGAGTTAACAAGAATTACTTCAATTCCTTCTTCTTTTAAAGCACGGCATGCCTGTACTCCCGCATAATCAAATTCTGCCGCCTGACCAATTACAATCGGTCCGGAGCCTATTACAAGTACTTTGTTTATTAATTGATTTTTCATTAATTCTCCTATTTTTGCAAAATGCAAAGTATATTTATGTTTTAGCATTAAAACCTACACCCCTCTCCCCTTGAGGGAGAGGGTATTTTTCAATGCGAGAGACGAGCATTAGAAAAATTGGGTGAGGGGGTAAAAAGCATACACTGGTTGTGACACCCCTCACCCGATTTTCTAATGTTTTTGCGATACATCCAATTTCTATGTGACATCTCTTATTCCTTTCACGTTTCACTTTTCACGTTTCACAAGAACTTTTGATTTCGGTATGTTATTCTTTAAATTAGCTATCCAATTGTCAAAAATTTCGTTCGCATCAAACGGACCCGGTGCCGCTTCAGGGTGAAACTGCACACTCTCAATGTTCAAATTCGGATAACTTAAACCTTCGATTGTATCGTCATTTAAATTTTTATAAGTTACAATAGCATTTTTCGGTAAAGTGCTTTCGTCAACCGCATAACTGTGGTTTTGACTTGTCATCATAACCTTTTTTGTCTGTAAGTTAATTACAGGGTGATTTCCGCCTCTATGTCCGTATTTTAACTTATAAGTTTTAGCACCTAAAACAAGACTTAAAATTTGATGTCCCAAGCATATACCAAAAATGGGTATTTTGCCCGTAAGTCTTTTTATTGTTTTAATTGAATAAGTTACATCCTGTGGGTCACCGGGACCATTTGAGAGGAATAATGCATCAAATCCTCCGGTTAAAATTGTTTCCGCATCTACATCAGCAGGAAAAATTGTTAAATCACAGCCTTTTTCGTGCAAATTATTAATTATATTGCTTTTTGCACCGTAATCAATGAATGCCATTTTAATTCCTGTGTTTGGAAGAATTTTGACATCTTTTCTCGTTACGGTAAGGACAATATCTTTGTCCGGTTTATGTTTTGCAAGTTTTGTTTTAAGGTTTTCGGTAATTTCTTCGGTTGTTACAACGGCGTTCATTGAACCGAATTCTCTTATTTTTCTTGTTAAAGCACGTGTATCAACACCAGAAATACCAATTATTCCGTTATCTTTGAGATATTTAGAAATTGTTTGAGTACTATTATAATGAGAATCTTTTTCGCAATTATTTTTAACGATAAATCCGAGTGTTGCGGGTTTTTCGCTTTCAAAATCTTCCTGATTTATTCCGTAATTTCCGATTTCCGGATAAGTCATTGTTATTATTTGTCCGGCATAAGAAGGGTCAGTCAAAATTTCTTGATAGCCTGTCATTGATGTGTTAAAAACCAGCTCTCCAAATCTTGTTCCTTCCGAACCAAATGATTTCCCCTCAAACTTTGTCCCATCCTCAAGTAATAATGTTGCGTTCATCCTTCCATATCTCCTATTTCACTATAAATCTTCTCCATTGCCTTAACTCTGTCATCTGCCGAGGTTACCGCCCTCCCTATCACCAGATAATCAGCTCCCTCCGTTATCGCAAATTTTGGTGTAGCAGCACGCTGCTGGTCATTTTTTAATGACCATTCCGGTCGTATTCCCGGACAAAGTACCTTAAAATCATCTCCGCAAACTTCTTTAATTCGTTTTGCTTCCCATACACTTGCTACAACACCATCAAGTCCGCTATCCTTGGCTAATCTTGCTAATCTTAAAACATAATCGTCAGATTTTTGCTCAATACCAAGTTCATTATTTAAAACTTCATCCGAAATACTTGTTAAAACTGTTACACCCAGAATTGTCGGTTCTTTTCCGTTAAGTGCAATCGCTGTTTCTTTAGCACTCTTAACACATTGCCTCATCATTTCGGCACCGCCGAGTGTATGAATATTGAAAAAGCTTGCACCGCGTTTAACAATGTTTTCGCTTGCTTTTGCAACAGTATTCGGAATATCCAGAAGCTTTACGTCAAGGAAAAATTCCAAACCCTGTTCTGTCATAAAATCAATTATTTCGTTACCGTTTTGCGTGTAAAGCTGAAGCCCTACTTTAAAAACTCCCACAAAATCCTTAAGTTCCGTAATCAATCTTTTAGCATCTTCAAGGCTGTCCACGTCCAGTGCGAGGACTATTTTCTCTTTAATTTTTTTATTTATTGTAATCATTTTTTCCTCTCATTACCTCAACTACTTTTCCCTTAAATCTCATCCCTTCAAACGGAGTTATTTTGCATTTTGACTTGAATTCGCCGCCCCTAACCTCATATTCTTTACCAGGGTCGATTATAGTTAAATTGACCGGTTGACCTATTTTTATATGCCCGTATTGGTCTTTTAAACCAAGAATTCTAGCCGGATTGGCAGATAATTTTTCTACCACCTGATTAATCGTCAAATGTCCGCCGTGAAAAAGTTTTAAAGTTGCGCCTATTGCTGTTTCAAATCCCACAATACCAAACGGAGATTGTGAAAAAGGTTTCATCTTTTCTTCAATTGAATGCGGGGCATGGTCTGTTGCAATGCAATCAATTGTTCCGTCTTGAAGCCCTTTTATTACAGCTTTTACGTCTTCGTCTTTGCGAAGCGGCGGATTCATTTTGAATCGTCCGTCTACCGTTTCATTTTCTTTTGTAAAGGTAAAATAATGCGGCGCTGTTTCACAAGTTACATTTAAACCTTCTGCTTTTGCTGTTCTTATCAGGTCAATTGCTTCTTTTGTTGAAATATGCGCAAAATGCAATCTTCCGCCGACTTCTCGCAAGGCATCCAACTCCCTTTTAACCGCTTCGACTTCCTCTTGGGCATGAGAAATTATCAACTCACCGCCCTGCAGAGCTTTTTTAAATAATTCCATATCCTCAACAGGTTTTCCGTCATCTGAAAATGCAATTGCTCCTGCTTGTTTTAATGCATTAAAATCGGTTAATTCTTTACCTTCTAAGCCTTTTGTAACGGCACAAATCGGAAAAACATCAATTTTTCCGATTTGCGCCGCTTTATTTAAAACAAATTTTAAAGTTTCAATGTTATCAACAACGGGATTTGTGTTTGCCATCGGGCACACTGCGGCGAAACCGCCGTTAAGAGCTGCCTGAGTACCTGTTTCAATGGTTTCTTTGTATTCAAATCCCGGTTCTCTCAAATGGCAGTGCATATCAATTAATCCGGGAGTTATTATTTTGCCTGAATAGTCCAATCCTTGACCTTCTATGTTTGCAGAAATATCCGTTATTATACCGTCCTCGATTTTTATATCAAGGATATCGTCAATATTATCATTTGGGCTTATTATTCTTGCATTTCTCATTATCATTTTTTACACCATTACACCTAATTGTTTTGTTGTCACTTAGGTTTTTTGCTCTTTTTCCCTTTCCCTTTTACCTTTTCCCTTTGCTGTCCGTTCGCATCTCCTTTGTTTGCTAACTTTTTCCTCCTAACAGCAAATCCAACACTGCCATTCGGACAAAAACTCCGTTGTGTGCTTGTTCCAGAATTGTTTTGCCATAGTTACTGTCTAAAACCTCCGAAGAAATTTCAACATCACGGTTAACCGGTCCGGGATGCATTATCAGAACATCTTTTTTGGCAAATTGTTCAAGTTTTTTCATTGTAAGTCCGTAGTCGTGAACATAGTCAAAAATCGGTATTCTTTCTTCCAGTCTTTCTTTCTGGATTCTCAAACACATTACGATATCTGCGTCTTTAAGCGCTTCTTCAAGGCTTTTTGTAAAAATAACATCCTGTGTAGCATCTTCAAAGTATTTTGGAGCGCAAAAGTAAATATTGGCGCCAAACTTGCTTAAAAGTTCAACATTGGAATGAGCAACCCGCGAATGTCTTACGTCTCCTATTATCGCAATTTTTTTATCTTCAACAGTTCTCAGATGCTTTCTCATTGTATAAAAATCAAGCAAAGCTTGTGTCGGGTGAGCGTGGTTGCCGTCTCCGGCGTTAATAAATTTCATCGGGTAAACAACTTCTTCAACCGTTTTATCTACAATTCCGGCTTCGCTGTGTCTTATCACAATGCCGTTAATACCTATTTGATAAAGGTTTTCTACGGTATCTTTCATAGATTCGCCTTTGGAAAAAGAAGATTTGTTGGCATCGAAGTTGTAAATATGTATTCCAAGCTTATTAGCAGCCATTTCAAAACTAAATTTTGTTCTGGTAGAATCTTCACAAAAAAGCAGGGCAAGGTTTTCCCCGAAACATGTTGAGACCGCCTTGTCTTCTTCAAATTGCTCGGCGAGTTTGATTATTTTAAGAATTTCGTCTTTTTCAAGGCTCTTAATATCAATTAGGTTTTGCATTCGTAGCCTCCCTGCTGCCGGGTTTTATTAACGGAAAATTCTTTGCGCAAAGCGGACAATCTTTAGGCTCGTAAGTTACCGGACTGACTTGCAAAAGAGAAGTTATATTATAACCGGTTTTGCCGCAAGTTCTGTCCACAATACAGGCTACCCCTACTATTTCAGGTTCAAATCCTCTTATTGCTTCACAAGTTTCGTTAATTGTTTTTGCCGTTGTAATTACATCTTCCAAAATTATCACTCTCTCTTTTCTTTTAAGTTCATAATTCCTTCGAAGCTGTAAAACGCCTTCTTTTCTCTCAACAAAGAGGTTTCTTTTGCCTGCCTGTTTGGCTGTTTCATAACCTATAATGATTGCGCCGATTGCAGGTGAAACAATAGTGTCAAATTCAATTTCTTTAAGCTTTTTTGCTAATTCCCGTCCGAGGGTCTCAACTACTTTAGGGTTTTCATATAATTTTGCACACTGGAAATAGACGTCTGAATGTAATCCCGATGTCAGACAAAAATGTCCGGTAAGCAATCCGTCATTATCTCTGAGTAATTTTTCTATATCTTTTGCCATCACACCCCCTTAACTGCTTGTTGCAGTTCACTCAAATTAGAGAAGTTATATTGTATCATAAACTTTTTTAAATCGTTAACAAGTTTTTCTGCCGCATTCGGATGTGTAAAATTAGCCGTTCCGATTTGAACAGCTTTTGCTCCGACCGAGAAAAATTCTAAAACATCTTCAAAAGATGTAATTCCTCCGATTGCGATTATCGGAATGTCAATGACCTTGCTTATTCTGTCTACAAACGAAAGCGCAACCGGTTTTATGCACTGACCTGAAAGTCCGCCTGATACGGTTGTTTTTTTGAACCTGCCGTTGAGAAAATCAAGTTTTACACCCATTCCCCGAACGGTATTTATTGCAGAAACCGCATCCGCACCGCCATTTTGGGCTGCTTCGGCAATTTCTTCCGCGCTTGTAACATTCGGAGAAAGTTTTACAATCAGGCAATGTTCATAATTTTTCCTGACCATCTGTACTAATTCATATAAAGTTTGTTTATTGGTACCAAACTCAATACAGCCGTGCTGAACGTTAGGGCAGGATACATTAAGCTCAATAGCCTTAATATTATTCTTTTGAGCGATTTGAGCAAGTTTTATATAATCTTCCGGCGTGTTTCCTGCTATATTTAGTATAAAATCAATGCCGCATTTATTTAAAACCGGTAATTTTTCTTTTAAAAACGCTTCAATTCCGATGTTTTCAAGCCCGATTCTGTTAATCATACCGCCGGTAGTTTCGAAAATCCTCTCACCTTCGTTGCCGGACCTTGGCTCAAGCGTAATCCCTTTTGTAACAATAGCACCTAAAGCCTTTACATCACAGAATACGTCAAATTCATTATTATATCCGTAAGTTCCGGAAGCGGTTATAATAGGATTTTTCATTTCAAAGCCATTAATTTCAACTGACAAATCAAGTGTTTTTACTGCCATACGACCTCCTTGCCATTAAAGACAGGTCCGTCTTTGCATACGGTTTTATTAATGACTCTATCACCTTGCATAAGTTGGATTACACAGCCTCTACACACTCCGATTCCGCAAGCCATAACTTTTTCCATGCAAATTTCACAATCAAGTCCGTGTTGTTGTGCTGTTTGGGCAACTATTTTTAAAACCGGACGAGGGGCGCAAGAGACAATTTTTTCCGGCTTAAATTCGGCAATAAGTTTTTCTAAATAGTCACAAATGCTTCCTTTGTTACCGTTTGACCCATCATCGGTGGAAACGAAGTCATATTCCCCTCTCCCCTTGCGGGAGAGGGTAGGGTGAGGGGTAACTATAATGTCGTCCTTACTCAAAAAACCTGCTGCAAAAAAAGTTTTGACTTTAAGTTCTTTTAATTTTTTATTCAGATAAAACAAAGGAGCAGCACCAATACCCGCTCCTATTAATAAAGTTTTTTTGTTTTCAACACTGAACACGTTACCCAATGGGGCAGAGAATTCAATGCTGCTGCCAACCTTTCGGCTTAAAATATATTCAGTACCCTTGCCTCGTTTTTTAATTAAGACGGTTATTATATGATTATCAAAATCTGAAACACTGAAAGGACGGCGAAACGTAAGCCCTTCGCACAAAATTGAAATATATTGTCCGGGCAATATTTCATCGACGGTCGGAGCGTAAATCTTAACAGAATAAACCTCCTCGCTTATTTTTTGTATGTCTTTGATTGTCCCTTGATTATTCTTCCCCATTTTGTCCCTTTAAAAAAAAGAAAAGCCTTAACACTTTTCTTTCTTTTTTAATATTATTTTTTAAATACATCATATCCCATAATCAATACATTGCATCCCATATTCCTTGTAGCACATCCCATAATCTTTTCTGCCCTCTACGTTTATTATATTTAAAACAGAAACCACCGTCAAATTATTTTTCACTTTAGTTTACAAATTATTTACATAAATCTTTATGCACAAACTTTTTTTTGCCTTCGGCGTAATCTTTTACTATCTGTCCGCTGCCGTAAAGTTTGTATTTGTAAATAGTAAGCCCTTCAAGCCCGACAGGTCCTCTTGCGTGGGTTTTGTTGGTAGAAATCCCCACCTCAGCACCAAAACCGTACCTGTAACCGTCAGAAAACCTTGTTGAAGCATTGTGATAAACTCCGGCAGAATCTACCCCGTTCATAAACTTTTCCGCATTGTCAAAATTTTCCGTAATTATTGAATCCGTATGCCCTGAACCGTAGCGGTTAATATGATTAATTGCTTCATCAACATTTTCTACAATTTTATAAGCTAAAATTTTATCCGAATACTCAAAGTCCCAACGTTCGGGCGTATCAATAAGCTTAACACCCGCACACTTAACCGCTTGAAATAATTCATCCGTATATTTAAAATCCTTATGGATTAAAAGCGTTTCCACAGCGTTGCATGCGCTTGGATATTGGGTTTTGGCATCAACTATTATATCTTGAGCCATTTTAAAAGCAGCACTTTCGTCGGCAAAAATATGGCAAATCCCGTCTGCATGACCTAAAACAGGAATCTTTGTGTTGTCTTTTATGAATTTAACCAGAGAATTCCCGCCTCGTGGAATGATTAAATCAATATAATCATTCATTTCAAGCATTTTTGCAACATCTTCACGTGAAAATACTTGACTTATGGCATTTTCAGGAAACCCGTCAACACTTGAAAGTGCATCTGCTATTATTTCAAAAATAGCTTTATTTGTGTTAATTGCTTCTTTTCCGCCTTTTAAAATAACGGAATTAGAAGATTTTATCGCTAATGCGTAAACCTGTGTTATAACATCGGGTCTTGCTTCAAAAATTATGCCTAAAACTCCTATCGGGCAAGAAATTTTGTATAAATTCAGCCCTTCATCAAGTTCACGTGCCAATAAACACTTATTTATCGGATCTTCAAGTTTTATCAAGTCTCTTACACCAGAAATCATTGCATCCATTTTATTTTCATCAAGTTTAAGACGGTTAAAAACAGCTTGGGAAAGTTCATCGCTATCAACCATCTTTTGGGCTTCAAGCAAATCCTGAGCATTTGCATCAAATATTTTTTGTTTATTTGCTTCAAGTGATTTTGCAACGGCTTCTAATGCCGAGTTTTTAATTTCCGTCGACAAATTTGCCAATTGTAATGACGCTTCTTTTGCATTTTGTGCTGTTTGTAAAAAGTCCATTTTTTACTCCAAAATCGTTATATTATCCCGATTGATAATTTCGTCATAGTTTTTGTAGCCAAGGATTTTAGCTATTTCATCCGAATGAACACCTACAATCTTCTTGCAATCATTTGAATTGTAGTTAACAATCCCACGGGCGATTTCTCTTTCGTCTTCGTCAATAATAGAAACAACTTCGCCTTTTTTAAATTCATTTACTATATCAACAACTCCGATTGGTAAAAGACTTGTTTCTTTCTCTAAGATGGCTTTCTTTGCACCATTATTCACAATTATTTTACCCAAAACATTGGTCGCATAACCAATCCAACGTTTTTTACCGGAGAGCATTTCCTCTTGCGGTAAAAATATCGTACCGATTTCTTCACCTGCAAAAACTTTATTGATAACGGATGCTGTTTTACCGTTAGCTATGACAACCGTACCGCCGGAGCGTGTTACAAGTCTTGCAGCTTCAAGTTTTGTTTTCATTCCGCCGCGTCCGCCTACGGAGGCTGATTCACCATACGTCATAATTTCAGTTGTAAGATTTTCTACAACAGTAATTATTTTTGCATCAGGATTTGTTTTAGGGTTTGAATCAAAAAGCCCTTCTATATCAGATAAAATCACCAATAAGTCTGCGTCAAGTTCGCTTGCGACAAGTGCAGAAAGCTTATCGTTATCGGAAAAACAAACCTGCATATTATTGTATAATTCGTCTAATTCAATTGTTGAAACGGTATCATTTTGATTAATTACAGGAATAACATTAAGTTCTATAAGCTTATTTAAAGTTGTTCTAAGGCTTAAGTATTTTTTGCGTTGCGAAAAATCATCTTCCGTTAAGAGAATTTGTGCTACAACAAGGTTATATTGTTCAAATGCACTTTCATAAATTGACATTAGCTTGCTTTGCCCGATTGCTGCACAAGCTTGTTTCATTGCAACTGCTTCAGTGTTGTATAAACCAAGTTTTTTCTTGCCCAAACCGACAGCACCGGAAGTTACCAGAATAATTTCTTTCCCGCTCTTCTTTAATTTCGAAACATCCTCAATAAAAGAATAAACTCTGGGAAGCGAGACGTCGCCTTCCTCGTTGGTTAGAATGTTTGTTCCGAATTTTATTACAATTCTTTTTGCTTCAATAATTTTTGCTCTGTCCATAAACGAGATTATACATAAAATTTATGTTTTTTACAATTATTTAACACAACGGGCATGACCGGTAAAAATCTTTATATAAGAGCTTTGCATATTTATACTGCTCCCAAAATATTGATGATAAGCATTACTTGCATCTGCTTCTACAGAAGTCCAATAGTATACAGCTTCCATTGATACGGTATTCCCACCTGTTTTATAATTTATATAAAGATTACTTAATTCCGTTCTATCCGGCAATCTCATACCTTTTTCGTCGCATGCTTTTTTTGCCCCTGCCCATGCATTATTTGCACAGTAAGAATTATCGGTTAAATGAGCATCATATGTCGTATCACTGCAAGTATCTATTCTCGAATAAGATGTGTCGCTTACATCAACACATAAACTATCTAATTTTACTCCTGCACAGGTTGGTAAAGTTACATTAAAACTTGATATATCTTTACCGATTTTATTAGGGCTTGCAAAACCGTTTACATCATATAAAATAGATAAGCAAGAAGTTGTTGCTGCAGTACTAAGCGAAAATTTTTTGGATGAACCTGAAGCACCGGGCGTATATGTTCCGGCAGATGTATCCGTCCAATTCGGAGGATCACAAGTCGGAGAAAAAGCAACTATTGCATTTATTCCGTCTATCATTTGTA
>JAQVKX010000208.1 GCA_028694425.1 Candidatus Gastranaerophilales bacterium | reverse complement strand
TCTGTCAACACTAATTCCTGCAGACCGTCACCCTGAACTTGTTTCAGGGTCTAATATTTGTTCACTTGCAAGATGCCGAAACAAGTTCGGCATGACGTATAGTGTTATTAGTGTCAACACGACCTAGCAAAAATTCTAAGTAAGGTACCTCCATTCCTTGTTTTCGTAAATATTTACAAAGAGCTATAGAACTATCTGCATCAAACCTTGCTGCAAATGCAGGCTGTTGGTTATTTTTTGTTTGTTGAACTTTTTGAGTTCTTTGGCTTGTTGAATAATTAGCCAAACTTATCGGTGCTGTTTTCATAATTTATACTCCCTTTTTTCCTACACATGCTTAAAACATGGTAAACATTTTTTTTTGCTACCTTGTTTAATTTTTTTTGTTTAATATCCCTATAATTATTATAAGAGGATTTAAGGAATTTAAAATTTATATTAACAAAACTTAATATTTTTAGCTAAGTTGTTACAGCTGTCGGGCAAGAATGCTCGACCTACTTGTCCCTTTACAAACTTGCAACATTTAGAGTAGGGTTATAGAATATTAATCATGCGTATATTAAAGAAACTATTTACTAAAACATTCTTAATAATATTTGTACTTATTTGTTTTCTAGGGGTATTTTTCTACTGGGGTTGGTTTGAGAAACAATATGACAAAGTTTTGGGAATGTATTATGTTTATAAAGGTGATAAGGCTTATCAAAAAGCTAAACTACAAGATGCAATTAATTACTATAACAGAGGATTGAAACTTTACCCCGGACATTACGGTGCAAGGTTTAATCTTGGCAACATATATGTTGTTTATGAAGATTATTATGCTGCCGCAGATGCTTACCAAAAAGCAATCGATTACAATAAAAAATTTACATTGGCAAGAATGAATTTAGGCGTAATATCAACGGAAAAATTGGGTGATTTTGACGGTGCAATCGAACAATACAAAGCAATTATAAATTCAAAGTCTTTTTTGTGGTTTATACCGTTTGTTTTTAATAATATAAAAAGTGAAAGAATTAACAGAGGACTTGCTTACTACAATATGGGAGTTGCATACAGGCAAAAAGCACTTTATCAAGAGGGTTTTCAAGATCGTTCAAATATGTATCTGCTTGAAGCAATAAAAGCTTATAAAAATGCCGCAAGAATTCTGAAAAAAGACTATGACACAAGATACAATATGGCTTTGGCTTATCATTTAGTGGGAGATTATCAAAATGCGGGGCTGAATTACTGCAAAGCTATTGACTTAAAGCCAATGAATTACGAGGCACACTATAACTTAGCCGTCCTTTTAAGACACTTGAGGATGTATAAAGAAGCATATCATGAACTTGAAAAAGCAACGGTTTTGGTTAATAATGATAGCGGTGGGAATTCAAATACATCCACGTATATTTTTGATGTTTTAAATGAAGTTTCAAGAATACTTGTAGTTAATGACCAGTATAAGTATATTACGGAAAAAATAGATGATGAAACTTCAAGCAATGAGGTTACGTATGTTAAAGGTAAAATCGTACCTACAGACGCTCTGGATAGAGCTATGTTAAAGAATTTCAAAACATGCGAGACAAAAGACTTTTTTGAGAATTATTAACAAGGATTAACGATGAAACAAGAAAATTTAGAATTGAATTTATTATCTAATGTTTCCAAAACGCTTACGGAAAATTCCGATCCTACGGAAATCTTGACACTGCTGGAAAGAATTTTTAATAAATTCGGCAGATTAAGTAATAAATTTGTCGATTTAAAGAAAATAAACATTTATATCCATGATGAAAATACAAAAACATTAAGAGATTTTTCTAAAAGCTGGATAGTACTGGAGCAAACCGGAGCAAATACTTATAATGACAAGTTATACCTTGTTATTACTCAATTAAGCCAGTTTAGTTTCTTTGTTAACGGAATACCTTATAAAATGGAAGAATTGACTAATTTTTCCAATATTAAAATAAATAATGAAGAAAACACTATTTTATTCCCCCTGAAAAGGCATAACCAGCCTTTTGGAATACTGGAATTAATATTTCCTAACAGTATTAAAAACCTTTTGGATTCTGATTTCTTCATGATGCTCTCAATTGCATCTTATCAAATTTCTTTAAAAATCCAAAACACAATACTTGCAGAGCAAATGCAAAAAAACATTGATTTCCACAAATCAATGAAAGATATTGCCAAAATAATTGAAACTCAGTACGAATTAAACTATATTATTCCGATTATCGGTGAAATGATAGACAGATTTGTTTCTAATCATCTTGTTTATGTTTTCCTGAGAAATGAAGAAGATGAACAATTTAAATTGGTTTGGCCTTCGGCATGCCGAGATACAAATATACTTTAAATTATTTCTAAAGTTAATGCCGATACAAAATCAATGCTTATAAATGACGGCAAAATAGGTGTTTTCCCTCTTATCGGAAAGAAAACGCTTGGGTGTATTGTTGCAAACAGCAATACAAACAAGCTGAGTGCTAAAGAAATAGATTATCTTGATCAGCTTTCAAGACAATCCTCAATAACCATACAAAGAGCAAATTCTTATGCGGAAGTCTTGAAGCATGCAACACTGGATGCACTTACGGGCTTGAATAACAGAAGGCAGTTTGAAACACGCCTAAATCAAGAAATAGCAAGTGTTAAACGTCAAAATACACCGCTTTGTTCAATAATGATTGACATTGATTTCTTTAAAAAAGTTAATGATACTTACGGACACATCGCCGGAGACTGCGTTTTAAAGACAATTGCAAATGTTATTAAAAGAGAGCTTCGTGAATCCGATATTGCTTCAAGATATGGCGGAGAAGAGTTTTCTGTATTGCTGCCGTTTACAAAAATTGATGAAGCATATGCTGTTGCGGAAAGACTTAGAAAAGCGGTTGAAGAGACATCAATTGAAGTTCAGGATGAAAAAGATAATACTTTAAAAGTAAGTGTAACTATCAGTTTAGGGGTTTATGAATACCGGGAAAACGATTCCCCTCAAGAATTTTACCAAAAAGCTGACAAAGCACTTTATGAATCAAAAACAACAGGAAGAAATAAGATTAGTGTGTTTAAGTAGTTAACATAGTTTGAAAAACTATTTGACACAACGAACATTGCAGGTATTGTCCTTGGAGGTACCATTGTGGTAGCCGTAGGAAAAGCGTCTAAACCATGCGTTGTAAGCATTGTATTCCGATGAAGACCAGTAGCTAAGGATCGTGCTCATATTAAGTAAGCTTTTAATCCCTGAGTTCTTGGTTGTTGTGATGTATATTGATGTTAATTCTGCATCTGAAGGAAGATGCCAACCTAAATCCGCACATGCTTTTTTTGCTCCTGCCCAACGGTTTTCTGCACAATATGGATTATTAGGCATTTCTCCGCAGGTACTGCTATCATAGGTTTTGTCGGTGGTTGTATCT
>JAQVKX010000207.1 GCA_028694425.1 Candidatus Gastranaerophilales bacterium | reverse complement strand
AAAATTGTCATTTTTCGAATTTTTCCGCATCCTATCTTAAAAGTACTATTTTTTGCTCGATTTGTCAAGTTTTTAAAGCCGGGAAATCGAAGAAAAATTAAACTATTCACCTATTCACCCTTTCACCTTATAACCTGTTCAACTTCTTTTCACATTTCACATTTTGGCTTTTTCTTTTACTAACCTGCGACAATCTGGCTTAAGATATTTTTAAAATTAGCAATAAGTACTTGAGCAAATAATTTTGGATCTATTTGTGTCAATACTGCTGCGGTCAAATCTTTAGGCAATTCTTCAATCATTTCTACAAGCTGTTCTTTTTCAATGACATTGGCATAGCGGATAATGTCTTGTTTCTCTTTCCTTTGACCTATTATATCCGTATAAGCCTTAGGGTCTATTGCCTGATAAAGCTTTGGATTTTCTTGTGCAAGTTTAACCACAAACTCTTTTTTATTTTGTGTCGGAATACCTAACATTGCGTCTTGAAATTTGTCTGCAGGTAGTTCTGCAATCATTGCAAGCAATTGTGTTCCGTCTAAGTTTGGTTTGCCGTCTAAGCCCACTTCTTCCATTCCCGGTGCGGGTTGTCCTGTTGCCGCTTGATACATTTGTGCAAGTATTTCGGGCTTGAGTGTTTGCAGGTATTTTAGTTCAAGTCCTTTATCCATATCGGTTGAGGTTAAGATTTTATCTACCTGATTTTCAGGCATTAAATACATAAGATGTTCAGGTGAAAACATTTCGAAAGTTAACTTAAGCAGTTGTTCTATCGGAAGATTTTGCATCAGACTGAGTAATTTGTCCTTACTAAAATAATTAAGTCCTTCTATCAAATCCTCTTCGCTCAACAAAGGAATTAATTCTTCTAAATCTTTTTCGTTCATATTGTTTAATATTGCAAATTTATTTCCTACATTTTTAAGTTCAAATAATTCAATTAATTTAATGGGGTCGTTTAAAACATCCTTGTCAAATTTCGCCGCTGCAGTGTTTCCTTGTTCGGCTTCTGTTTCCATGATTTCTTCTATTGTCATGCCCGCATATTCATCAGTGATTTTTTTAGCACTGATATTGAACATACTGCATAATAAATACATATCTACATCTAAAGTGATGCCCATTTATAAATGTCCTCGTTAAAGTACTTATATATATAATAACGTTTTTTGTATATACTTTTTTTAGGTTTTACCTAAAATTGTAACTTATTTTAATATTTTATTGTATAATATGGGGAGTAAATAAGTGAATAGGTGAATAAGTGAATAAGAAAAATTTTAGCGTAATCAAAAAAATAATTTTATTATTGGTTATTTTTGTTTTTGCAAGCACGGTAAGTACTTTTTGTAAACCTGTTACGAAAGAAATCCAAATTCAGACCAAAGATGCACGGATTATCAAGGCAACTTTGAGTTATGTAAAAAAACCGGAAATGAAAAGATATCCAACCGTGGTTTTACTTCATTCACTCGGGTATTCTTCCGATAGTTGGGGAAATTTGATTAATGATTTAAATAATGCAGGATATTTGGTTATTGCGGTTGATTTGAGAGGTCATGGAAAAAGCGTTCTTGACTCAACTTTTCACAAAAAATCCTGGACTTATTTTACTATAAAGACATATAGTAAATTTCCAAGTGATGTTTTAAGTATCTTAAACGAGGCTCAAAAGCAAGCAAAAAATGTTGATTTAGACAATATGGCAATTGTGGGTGCAGATATAGGTGCAAATACTGCCGTATTGGTTACAAAAGAATTGAAGAAAAAACCAAAAACGCTTGTTTTAATTTCCCCTACAACTTCCTTTAAAGGCTTATATATTCCTATTGCAATGGCGGAAATGGGGAACATCCCTATTTTGACTATGGTAAGTAAAAAGGATAAATATTGTTTGCAGCAGCAGCAGGAATTGGCAAAGTTTTCCCAAGGCGGATTTTATGCAAAGAATTACCCTGACGGCGGGATGGGAATGATCATGCTTAAAGTAAATCCGACTATGTCACAAGATATTACAAAGTGGATTGCAAGATATCTGCATTAATTAGAAATTGATTTAACAAAATCTCCCAGTAAATAAGCTTCATTAGGTCCTACAAGAACCTTAAATCCCGGCAATACCTCTTCAATTTCATTTTTCATATGAGACAAAAGCCCCGGAATTATTATTTCCTTATTTTTAATTTTTTCAGCTAAGCCATATTGTTTAACTGTTTTTGCAACAATTCCCGCAGTGAATTTTTCTGCCGACCATGCAGTCAAAACACTCATACCTTCAGAAGGTGTTACAACAAGGTATGCAGGTTTATTGAGTGCTTCTATTTCATTTGCGACTGCGAAATAAGTCAGAGCAAAGTTTGTTGTTAAAAATATCAGCGAATTTTCATCAGGATTATTAAATTCATAAACTTTTGATTCCACTTGCAGGGGTTTTTGCGGGTCTGTGTAAATATTTTGGCGTAATGTCATTAATGTAGACATCAAAGCTTCGTTGAAATCTTCAAATACAAGTAAATTTGCATATTTACAAAGGTAAAAAGCTGCTTTGGATATTAATTTTAGAAGTTCCAAATCAAAACAATCGCCTCCTACGTCATCCTGAACTTGTTTCAGGATCTTACTTGCATTCGCACACTGGATAGATCCTGAAATAAATTCAGCATGACATACTGGATGTTGGAAATAAATCATTACAGGATTAGAATAATTTTCATCCTTTTCTAAAACGGCTTTTTTCCTTATCTCGGTAAGCTTTTTTATGGTTTTAAAAACACCTTCGTCTTCAACTTTTATAATTTCTGATAAATCGTTTTCCGTTACCCATGCGAAACTCTGTTCGTCCAATCTATTTGTTAAGTAAGTAGTTATTGTACCTTTTAAGTAAATTAAATCCACTTTAAAAGTTTCATTAATTCTTGTTATTTCAAAATTTGTAACTCTTTTTAGTTTTTCTTCCCAATCAGATTCAGAAAGGTCAATTACCATAGCAATTGCGGTTTTGTTTACAAAAGTTTTGTCATGACGGAATAAAACATTTTCACCCCCAATTAAAACTTTATATTTACCCGCACCCAAATAAACCTCTTTTTGAGGCTTTTTCATGCTTTGTGCAAGAATTTCTTTCAATTTATCAGGAGCATAAGGACAAAGTTCAATCTCAGTCTGCCCTTTTGCCAAATTAAGAGCAAATGCCATACAAGTCGGGAAAGAACATTTCTTACAATTCCCTTCCGGCAACTTTTTAGCCGCAGGTAAATATTTAAAAATTTGTAACCCTGATAACTCGCTCATAATGTTATTTTATCATGAAAATTTATTATGTCATTGGTTCTTGCGAAAAATCCATGAAGTGTTAATATAATTAATCATGGATATAAATAAAATATTAAAACTTAGACAGTTCAAGGCTTTTGACCTTGATGTCAAAAATGAGAAAGTATTAATTCACGGAG
>JAQVKX010000036.1 GCA_028694425.1 Candidatus Gastranaerophilales bacterium | reverse complement strand
TAGCTACGATTACTAGTAAATCGGCTGATAAGTTTTTTCTACATTTTTTATAAAATGTCAAAATAAACTGTAAGAGTGAAATGTGAAAGGTGAAAAGCGAAAAGAAGTTTATAGGTTTATAGGGTGATAGGATTATAGGTTATTTTCAAACCTATAAACCCATAACCCGATAACCCTATAAACCAAAATTGCACTTATTCACCTATTTATTTCGTGTAAGGATAAAAAATGGCAATCTTGGGGAATAAAAATAACTTAATAGATGATGATATTGAGCAGAAAGATGAGTATACGATTCCTGCGGTTATCAGGCATGACGAAAAAGGATTATCTTTAAAAAAATCCATTTTTTTATCGACTGTTTTACACCCGACTGTTGTGGGTGCAATTTGGTTAATGATTTTTATTCTGGCTCTTATGGGCATTACGTTTTCGATTTTTGAAAGGCCAAAACCTAAAATGACTGATATTGAATTTGTTTTGGTTGATAATTTAAAAGAACAAATGCCTTTAAACAAGAAAACACCTTTCCGTTCGGATAAGAACACACGGACAGGCGGAAAGCGTGATATGACAAGAAAAGTTTCTATGCCTTCGCCTTCTCCTGCAAAAAAATCAGTCCAACAAAAATCAACACCCGGACCAAAAGCTAATAAACCTTCTCAAAAAGTACATAAACAAATTCAGCCTAAAAATATATTCCAATCATTGATGCAGCCGAAGGCTTCACAAGAAGCCAAACCACAACCGCCTTCAGCAAGGCCTTCTTTAAAACCGCCTTCTGTACCAAGACCGGTTATGAAACCGTCTTCACCTTTTACTGTTCCGGTTCCGAAAGGTGGAACAATAGGTAAAGCATATTCCACAGGTCCGATTGGAGGGCATGGAACAACTAAATCAGGCGGTAGTTCATCGGGAAGCGGGCGTTATGCTCCTGTTCCTTCTCTGGCACCGACAGGGGGAGGAGGTTCTACCGGTTCAAGACTCTCAAGAGGCAGTTCAGGTTCTGGCACTCCCGGTAACCCGGGCGGCGGCGGCGGTGCTCCGGGTATAGATTCTCTGAGAGAACCTGATTTCGGACCTTATATGAGAGAGTTGCAGCGACGGATTAAAATGAATTGGGAACCTCCGAAAGGAAATGAAAGCAAACGTGTTGTTCTTTTGTTTAAAATTGCAAAGGACGGAAGATTGCTTTCGTTAAAAGTGTTCAAATCGTCAGGACTTCCAAATGCAGACAGAGCTGCATTAAACGCAGTTGAACTCACGGCACCTTTTAAGCCTTTGCCTGCGGACTACAGAAATTCCAGTATAGATATTCAATTTACATTTGATTATAATGTATTTGGAGCATCAGGATATTAAAAAGTGAGAGGTGAAAAGTGAAAAGTGAGAAGAAAGTAAATAAGTGAATAGGTAAATAGGTATAATTAATTGATTTAAAATAAAATAAAATAACCATTCACCCTTTCAACCATTAAACCAGTTATTACAGAAAATGAGGATAAAATTATGGAACTATTATTACATTCAATTCAAATGGATTGGCCGGTATTATTACCGATTTTAATTTGTTCAATTTTAGTTGTTGCGGTTGCAATGAACAGATGGTCGTTTTACGGCAGAAACAAAAGAGACGTTGTGTTGTTTATACCGAAACTTCAGAAAGAATTGGCAAGAAACAACCTTGATGGGGCACAAAGCCTTGCTATTCAACTTGGCGGAGTAATCGGCGAGGTTACTGAAGAAGCAGTCAGAATTTTTTCTGAGCAAAAGAAAGGGTTTTCACGTTCTTTTGATATTGCAGCGAGTCTTGCAACAAGAAAACTTGAGCATCACCTGACAATACTTGGTACAATCGGGGGTGTTGCACCGTTTTTAGGTTTGTTTGGTACAGTTGTGAGAATTCTTTATACCTTCCAAGACCTTGCAACACAAGGTAATCAATCAGCAGCGGTTGCAACAGGTATCGGTTCTGCTTTAATTGCTACGGCTTTCGGTTTGGGCGTTGCGATTGTTGCGGTTATTTTCTACAACTCTTTCCAATCAATTGTTAAACGCTATGAAGATGACTTTCAGCTTATCAAATTGTTATTCTTAAGCTTTGTTGATTCAAATGAAGAAGTAGGAATACAGTCAGCGTCTAATATAGCACTTAAATAAAGGGATTAAACGTTAAAAGAAAGGAGGTGAACAGGTTATAAGGTTATAAGGTGAAAAGTTCTGATTTAAATAAACTATTCACCCATTCACCTATTCACCTATTCACCTGATAAAATGTATGAGCATAAAGACAGCAAAAGGCAAAGATGCATTATTTACTGAAATTAACATAACACCGTTGACGGATATATTTTTGGTGCTTTTAATCATTATGATGGTTGTTGCACCAACGTTTCAGTCAATGGATAATTCTATAAAAATCCCTGAAATTAACAGCGGTGTAGCGGTTGAAGTCAAAAATGCAACTGTTTCGGTAACAAAAGAAGGTTTAATGTATATTAACGGAAAACAGATTAAGCCTGAAGATTTGACGAATGAACTTGTTGCTATAAGAGATTCGCTTGAAAAGAAAGAAGTTGTCGTAAAAGCTGATGAAAAAGCAAAAAGTTCCGAAATAATGCGGATTATGGATTCTGCAAAAGAAGCCGAATTTACCAAACTGGTTTTGGCAGGTGAACCTTTAAGCAAAAGGGAACAAAAGAAACTTCAAACCCAAACGCAACAACCGCAAGAAAAACAGGAAAGTAAAAACAGCGATTGGGTGGAGTGAAGGAAAAAGTAAAATGCAAAAAGCGAAAAGTAAAAAGAAGTTTGTAGGTTTATAGGGTGATAAGGTTATGGGTTATTTTTAAACCCATAAATCTATAATCCCATAACCTTATAAGGGATGCGGAAAAATTTGTAAGGTGGGCATACTTGCCCACCACCAACTAAAAAATAAAGGATAAAAAAATGTCAAGAGAACGCGAAAGTTTTAATGAAATCAACATAACACCATTAACGGATATATTTTTGGTACTTTTAATCATTATGATGGTTATAGCACCTTTGTTAGATCAGCAGGGGCTTAATTTGACCGTGCCTGATATGGTTGAACAAACACAGGTAAAAGAAAATAAAACCATGACAATTGCCGTAACAAACGATGACAAATATGTTTTTGACGGTCAAGAGATTGCTCCTCAAGATCTGGAGGCTTTAATAAAAGATAAAGCAAAATCCTTGCCCGACGGGCTTTTGATAGAATCTGCTCCTGAGGCAACCCACGGAGCAGTTGTGAAATTGATGGATTCAGCAAGAAATTCCGGTGTAACAAGTATTTCTATGTCCGCAGGGGGATAAAAAGTTATGGTTTTATTAAGTGAAGAGTGAAGGGGAATTTTTCATTTAAAAACTACGCATCTACGCATCTTGTCTTCTTTTTTGTTCCCTATTTCTTTTTTCCCTTCACACTTCACGCTTCACGCTTCACTTTTTGCTTTTTGCCCAATTAATTTGCCAGCTTAATCAATTCACTGATTGTTTCATCATAATCAAATTTTTCTTCTATATCTTGTTGTAAGAAAGAATTAATTTTATCCATCATTTTAATTGCTTCATCACACTTGGGATCTGAACCTTTTACATAAGCTCCGATGTTGATTAAATCTTCATTTTTCTTATACACAGCCAGCAAACTTCTTATTTTCCCTGCTGCTTTTCTGTGTTCATCAGTTGTAACATCCGGCATAACCCTGCTTATGGATTGTAAAATATCAACCGCAGGGTAATGGTTTTTATGTGCAAGCTCTCTTGACAAAACAATGTGTCCGTCTAAAATACTTCTTGCGGTGTCAGAAATAGGTTCATTAAAATCATCGCCTTCAACTAAAACAGTATAAAGTCCTGTCATTGTTCCTTTTTCGTTACTTCCTGCACGTTCAAGAATTCTTGGCATAAGTGCAAAAACCGATGGTGTATAACCTCTTGTGGCAGGAGGCTCACCTATTGCAAGCCCGACTTCCCTTTGTGCCATAGAAATTCGGGTTATACTGTCAAGCATAAATAAAACGTCTCTTCCGGAGTCTCTAAAGTATTCTGCAATTGAAGTTGCTACATGTGCTGCTTTTATCTTTACCAAGGACGGCTGTTCGGAGGTTGCAGCAACGACAACGGAACGCTTCATTCCTTCTGTGCCAAGAGTTTTTTCGATAAATTCTCTGACTTCTCTTCCACGTTCTCCGATAAGTGCAATTACGTTCATATCAGCAGAAGTATTTTTTGCCATCATTGCCAAAGTTGTGCTTTTTCCTACTCCTGAACCCGAAAATACCCCTAAACGCTGTCCTTTGCCTACCGTAGTAAAAGAATCAACGGATTTTATTCCCAAAGAAAGAGGTTCTTCTATTCGTTTTCTTTTAAGCGGATTAATTGCATCGGAATGTGTTGATTGCAAAGTTTGTGAGTTAATTTCGCCCAAATTGTCAATCGGACGCCCCAATCCGTCCAAAACACGACCCAAAAGCTGTTCGCCTACTTTGATTTTCATCGGGGAACCGGTATTTACAACAATTGCTCCCGGTTGCAAACCTTCCATTGAACCAAGAGGCATCAGTAAGATTTTAGGATGGCGAAATCCCACAACTTCAGCCCAAATGGGTTCGTCATTAAGATTATTGTAGATGTAGCACAAATCGCCGATACTTGATTGCGGACCGTCAGCTTCAATTATCAATCCGATAATTTCAATTACTTTGCCGATTTCACGTATAGAGTTTGTTTGTTGTATTATTTTAGAATATTCATCGACTTTAAACATCTTCT
Source organism: Candidatus Gastranaerophilales bacterium (assembly GCA_028694425.1). Lineage (GTDB taxonomy): Bacteria > Cyanobacteriota > Vampirovibrionia > Gastranaerophilales > Gastranaerophilaceae > JAQVKX01. The sequence goes on along the minus strand of JAQVKX010000036.1, from coordinate 10,274 downwards.
GTTTCCTGTTCCCTGTTTCCTGTTTTCTCTATAGGTGTTGAATCCAATTTTGCCATAAGCTTATCGGCTATTTCATTAATCTGCGATTTTACTCTGCAATCAACTCTGGACATAGGAGATTCTACAATTGTTCCGTCAGGCGAAACGCTGTTATCTTCAACTATTTTTATTGAAGACAATTGAGGAATTTTTTCTTTTAATTCTTCGGATATTGCATAAATTTTTTCAGCCATTTCGGAATTAACAATGATTGTTATATCTTCTTTGTCTTTTAAAGAATGGATTGCATTTTGCGTGATTTCACTTAAGATTTTATCATCAAGCTCAAGTGATTTTAAACAAACTTTTTGAGCGATTTCAACAATTAAATTTATTATATCAACGTGAGCGGATTTTATTATATTATTTTTAATATCAAATTGGCTTTTGGCAAAGTTATCCACCGCAATAATTTTATCTTGTAATTCTTGCGTTATATTCTCAAGTCCTTCTTGCCGTCCTGCTTCAAATCCTTCACCGTGGGCTTGTTGTTGAATTGCATCAACTTCAGACAATGCTTTTTCTCTTGCTTGTTCAATTATTTGCTTAGCTTGCTGTTGGGCTTGTTCAACTATTTCTTGGGCTTTTTTTTCACCGTTGAGGATAATTTCCTTTTCTTTTTCAAGTGCTTCTTGTAGTTTTTTACTATGAGAACTTTGTTCTATCGGGACAACAAAATCGCCTGCTAATTGTATATTATCACTTTTAATCCTAGTCAATTAATTCGTCCTCATTGTTGTCACGAGAAATAATAATTTCACCCGCAACTTCTAATGTTCTTATTATACCAACGATTTTTGTTTGAATTTCTTGAACTTCTCTTGCTCTGACAGGACCCATGTATTCCATTTCATCACGCAGCATTTCTTGAGCACGTTCTGACATGTTCTTGAAGACTTTTTCTTTTACGTCTTCTTTTGTACCTTTGAGAGACATTGCCAAATCTTTTGTATCGACTTCGCGAAGAATTCTTTGAATAGCTCTGTCTTCGAGGCTTATGATATCTTCGAATACAAACATTAATTCGCGAACTTCTTCGGCTAATTGAGGATTTTGTACTTCTAACAACTCTATAACGTTTCTTTCCGTTGCTCTGTCTGCACGGTTTAAAATATTTGCCAATGACTCAATACCACCTGCTTTAGAGAAGTCTTGAACAACAACTGATGAGAATTTGCTTTCTACGATTTTTTCGATTTCGGAAAGAATTTCCGGATTTGTTGTATCCATATCTGCAATCTTCATTGCAACCTGAGCCTGTACTTCAGGCGGAAGATAGTTTAAAACTTGTGCAGAATGTTCCGGTTTTAAATATGCCATAATCAAGGCAATCAATTGAGGATTTTCATTTTGAAAAGATGTTGCCAATTGTCCCGGGTCGGCTTCGTTAAAAAACTGGAACGGGTTTGAGTTCATTAAAACAACTAATCTATCCAGAATTTTTTTCGCCTGATCTCCGCCATAAGCTTTTTCTAATAATTCTTTTGCATAATTCATACCGCCTGAAGAAATATAATTACTTGCCTGAAAAATTGCCTTAAATTCTTCCAGAATACTATTTAAAACTTCCGTTGGTACCTTATTTAAACTTGCAATATCAAGTGTAATTTGCTCCAGTAAATCATCATCAGTAATATTTTTTAATACCTCAGAAGCTGTAGCGGGTCCTAAAACAATCAAAAGTGCCGCCACTTTTTGTGTCGAGGTCATACTATGTATTTCTAATTCCGGTATTAAAGGCATAATTAATCCTTAATATATGATGTAAGCAGTCTTGCAGCTTCTGCAGGGTCTGCCAGTATTGTATCGTTAAGCTCTGTTCGTACTCTTTCAAGTTCGGGATCAAGGTGAGCTTCTATTTGAGGAAGTGCTTCATTTTCTATTAATTCTGTAGGCTCTTCCTTAATTGTAGGTAATTGAGCTTCGAAATCTCTTGCATTATAAGCTTCGTTTCGTTGAGAACCTCCGACAGCAATACCTGTGCCTTTGAGTAATCCTTTAATAACAAGCAGTGCTGTTAGACCAAGTATCAGAACAACTGCCAAAGGTCCGATTTTTGTAGTCCAAAGTTCAACTGTATTATCTTGAGCTAAATCTTTTTCCATTTGTTCTTGAGCAGCTTTGTCTTCAGCCAAAGATTCAAACTGCATGCTGGAAACGGTAATTACGTCTCCACGGTTGTAATCTGCTCCGCTTGCGGAAAGAACAAGGTTTTGTATTTCTTCTTTTTCTTTTGCGGTGAGGATTTTATTGACAGCAACAGCAATTGTCATTCTCTTAACCGTTCCCGGAGCATAAATAACTTGTTTAATCTCTTTTGAAACACTGTAATTTGTTGAATTTTTTTGTTTTGTATAATTTAAGTTTTTACCGCTTACTCCTGCAGGTGCCGGTTGACCGTTGGGATTTGTATAATTTTCATCTTCCGTTTGAGAAGCTGTCAAAACCCCTTGCCCTTTGTCATTTAAAGGAATATAACTTTCAATTGTTGATTTTGCACTGTCAAAGTTAATATCGGCACTCACCTGAACGGTTGCATTACCTTTGCCCATTATTTTTTCAAGAACGGTTGTGACTTTTTCCGCTGTATTCTTTTCAAAACCGGATTTAAAACTTTCCATATCATTGGAGTTTTTACCGTTTTCATCCCCAAGATTATTCCCGTTCTGGTCTGTTATAAATACTCTATCCGGGGTTAATCTTGGAATTGCATATGCAACAAGGTTTTTAATGGCTTTAACCTGTGAGCCTTTTAATTTATATCCCGGTTCTAAAATAAGCATAACAGATGCCGTAGGTTCTTCATCCTGTTCTTCAAATATTGATCGTTCAGGTTCTGCAATCTGAATTCGAACATTTTTTATACCGTTCATTTTTTCGATTGAACGGGTTAATTCACCTTGGAAAATCCTTTGTTTTGTCAATTTGTTTTTAAAATCCGTAGAACCAAGCTCTAAATTATCCAAAAGTTCAAAGCCCGGAGTTGAATTTTTAATTAAGTCATTTTCAGCGACAAAAACCCTTAGTTCATCTTTTTTACTTGCCGGAACAAGAACCGTTTTATTATCATCCGCAATTTTATAGGCATAACCGTTTTTCTTTAAACTTTCTGTGATTGCAACGGCATCCGGTTCTGATAAATCAGTGTATAATACTGCCCAGTTAGGTTCCATAGCTTTAACAAGAAAATAAGTTGCTACAACTACCGTTACAATAGTTAATGCGAGTATACCAAATTTTTGGGCAAGGTCTAACCCTTCAAAAAATTTTTTTATATCTTCCGATAACAGTTTGAAATAATTGTTGTTACTAGCCAATTTCATCCCCTTATTAGTGAGAGGTGAGAGGTGAGAGGTGAGAGGTGAAAAAATTCTTCTCACTTCTCACTTCTCACCATTCACTACTTAATACCAATATAACCTCTTTTTTTAACATTTTCAATTATGTAAATATTTTTTAAGTGATTAATAAGTTGAATAGGTGAAAAAGTGAATAGGTGAATAGGTGCAATTTTAATAAAATTAAACTATTCAACCTTTCAACTTCTTCTCACCTCTTACTTGACTTGTAACCCTATCACCTTATAACCCTATAAACTAAAATCACACTTTAACACTGTTAATTTCAGAATAAGCCGAGAGAAGTTTGTTTCTCAACTGCATAGCCATGCTTAAACTTAGTGATGCTTTTTCTGCTGCAATCATAACATCATGAACACTTATATCTTCACCCATTGCCAAAGCCTCTTGAGCTTTGTCTGCAGCTTGAATATTTTTATTAACCGAATTTAAGCCTCCGTTTATTGAATTTGAAAAACTATTGATAAAATTACCGGTAGAAGTACTATCCACTGCTGTTTGCGTCGCCTGAATGTTTGCTTGATTCATCAATTCATCAAAATTGTTAACGCTTACACCGCCCTGAACAGTTTGAGCGTTTTGTGTGGACATTGTTTGGTTTAAAATATTTTCAAATTCATTTCCCCCATCGACATCAAAAGCCTTATTATTTTCAAGATAGCTGTTATAATTTGATATCGGTGTAAATTTCATTCCTTCTATTCCGCCTATAAAGTCCATTATTTCACCTCAACACGAAATCCTTCTGATTCCGCCTTTCTTTATTTTATCTATAAATATTAACCTTTTCTTATTGCCGGCTTACTAACCTTATTGCACTCACTATTTTGAGTGAAGTGTGAAGAGTGAAGAGTGAAGGGGGATTTTCCATTTTTCATTTTTCCTTTTTAATTAAGACTTACCCGCTGTCTTGAATTATCGGCAGTTCGGGAAAGCGTGGTTTCCCTCACTAGGACGAGTTTCGCTTCTCTCACGCTTGCCGAAATTCGCTTGCATCTCCTTTGCTTGTTAACTTTTCAACTGTTCAACTTTTCGACTATTCAACCGTCAAATCTTCATTGCCGCATTAATCATACTCTTGGCGTTTTCTGCAGCAACCGCATTGGCTTCGTAAGCCTTAGATGCTGTTACCATGCCAACCATTTCTTCAACAATGTTTATGTTTGGCATTTGTACAAATCCGTTTTCATCCGCATCAGGATGTGAGGGGTCATAAACCATCTTTATAGGATTTTTGGAATCCGTAATCCCTGCTACTTCAACCCCGTTTGACATCTGACCTTGGTTTAGGTTAATCCCTGCATTAATTCTTAAATTACCTGTTGCAGGATCAAAACTCGAAGACGTTGCATTACTTGAAAAATTTGAAGCACCTTGTGAAAGTTTTTCATCATAAATTGCCTTAAAACTTACATCTTTTTTTATATAAGGTCCCAAAGTCCCGTCAGGTTTTCTTGTTGTGTTTATGTTTGCGATGTTGCTTGAAATCGCATCCATTTTTGTTCTTTGTGCCTGCATCCCTGATGCCGCTACATCAAATACATTAAAACTCATTTCTTACCTCAACACGAAATCCTTCTGATTTCGCCTTTCATTTTTACTTAAATAGTAAATAGATTTTTTATTCTATTCACTATTCACCATTCACTATTCACTTTTTATCAATCCCCTTTAATTGCGGTTTTAAGAATGCTGAACTGTTTTTGTTCTAAATTAGCCAGCATATTGTATTTTAACCCGATACCTGCCATACTCATAACTTCTTTTTCCAAAGTTACATTATTACCGCTGCTGTCGCTTCCGGATAAGTTATCATCGACAATTTGCGGATTATAATCACTGTATATGTTACTTTGCAAATAACGTGCTTCCTGAGGCGTCAGCCCTGTTTGAGTTATCGGTCCCACCAAATCTAAAGAAGTCGGATTATATTGCATGCTGTTTTGTTCTTTAATCATTGTTTTTAAATCGTCTTTGGCTACGATTTCTTTAAGCTGGCTTTCAAAACTAACTTCTTTTCTTTGATAATCCGGTGTCATAACATTGGCAATATTTGATGCGGTCGCCTTTTGCCTGGTCATTAATCCGTCCATTGCCAGTTTTGTTACATCAATTGTTCTGTTGAAAATTGAATCCATTTTTGTATACTCCTTGTTATTATTTAATAACTTTATACTTATGTAAAATGTGAAACGTGAAACGTGAATTTAAAATCTTTTCACATTTCACATTTTACGTTTCACTCCGTAAAACGATTATTTCAAACTCTGTTGAAATTTTATCTGATTTTTTTAACTTAATTTGAGCACATTGCTCTTCCAAAGTTTTTTTACAGATTACAAGTCCCAGACCCGAACCCGTCTTTTTTGTTGTAAACCCTTCTTCAAAAATCTTGTTTTGAAGATTTTTTTCTATAGGTTTACCGTTATTTAAAACCGTTATCTTTACATTTTCATCTTCAAGTTGTGTACTGATAACAATTTCGCCTTTTTCTTCTATACTTTCAATTGCATTTTTAATTAAATTGATTAAAACATTCAAGAATTTATTTTCGTCAACCAAAATATTTGCTGTTTGAGGAATTAAGACTTTAAATTCAATTTTTTTACCGTTTGAATAAACTCGTGTAAATTCCACTGCCGAATTAATTAACTCCTGTAAATCATATTCTTTTAATTCATCCGGCTTAGAAGATTTTAAATCCAGAAGCTGTTGACCTGCCATTTTAAGAGATTTTTGAATATATTCGATTGCATTAGTAACGGATTTTTCGATATCTTGGGTTCCAAAATCAAGTTTATTTAACTGTTTTTCAATTATTGTTGAATATAAATTACAAATAGAAAGCTGATTTCTTATTTCATGGGCAATATAATTTGATTTGTTTAAAAGAAATTCAGTATTGTTTTCCGGAATTTCTTTTTCAAGCTGTGAAATCAAAATTTCCCGATTTGTTTCATTAAGGTTTTCGATAATTTTTCTTATGGAAGCATTTAAAATCTCGTTATCACGTCTGTCCGGACGAAATTTGGTTTGAGATTTATTTAAATTAATGATTGAATTTGAATTAATTATGTCAAATGCTTCCGAAAGCTTTTTAGAGTTATGCAAAATATAAACTTGTGCAAAACCTTCTATTTTGCTTTCTTCATAGTCAAAAATTAAAACGGCACCGAATCTTTCTGCCAAAACATATAAAAATTCGGTCTTTTCCCAGATTTTATCTTTTAAAACATTTTCAAAGTGTTCAGAAACAGGTTTATCTGAAAAATCATAAAGTTTTGCAGGCGAATATTCAAGCCGTTTCAAAATCCCGTTAAATTCCAGTTTGCTTTTTTCTTCTAATCGGCACAGGATAAAGGCTTCGACATTTTTATCCAAAACAGGCTCAACAATTGAACGAAACAGACCTTTTACGGTCTGTTCATTACAAGGCTGGTTGTCCTGGATATAAATTAAGTTTTTTAATCTGTTCTTTTGATACACTGTTTTATCCTTTAGGTGAATAGGTTAAAAGGTGAATAGGTTAACAGTTATGCTAAACTTTTCACCTTTTCACCTGTTCACCTTTTAAACTGTTGTCATTAACGCTCTTCTTTTATTTGTAAACCCATTGTTAATTGCGTAAAGAACCGCTTGTGTTCTGTCATTTACCTGAAGTTTTTGAAAAATATTGTTTACGTGGGTTTTGACGGTTGTTTCGGAAATAAATAATTTTCCTGCAACTCCTTTGTAAGTTATTCCTTGAGTTAATAAATCCAAAACTTCTTCTTCTCTTTGGGTTAAATATGTAAGCAAATTTTCTTCGTTTGAAATATTTGCTTCTTCTTCTTTAAAAGAACGTTGAAAATATTCGAAAAATCTTGATGAAAGAGCAGGCGGAAGATAAATTTTACCGCTTACAACTTCTTCAATTGCGTAAATAAGTTGAGCGGAAGCCATAGTTTTTAACACATATCCCTTTGCCCCCAACTTCATTGCTCTGAAAATTAAATCAGCATCGTCATAGCCGCTTAAAGCAACAATACGCACCCCTAAGTCTAATTTTTCAATCTCTTGTATCGCTTGAAGTCCGTCTTTTTCAGGCATATTAATGTCCATTAAAACCACATCCGGATGGTGCTTCTTAACAAGCGAAACCCCTACATTCGCATTTGTTGAAGTAGCTACTACATCAAATTGCCCTTCTAAGCTGATAATCTCTCTAATACCCGCCAAATGTTCATAATTGTCATCAATTAACAGTACTCTGGCTTTTTTCTTAAATTCCACCACTCTTCTCATTAAATTTCTCCTCTTTAATTAAGTGACTAGATGAATCGTTTTGGTTTATAGGGTGATAGGGTGATGAGTTTATCGGTTCTGCAAGGTCGTTCAAATTTGACGAAACAACCTATAATCCTATAACCTTATAACCCTATAAACCTCTTTTCACATTTCACGTTTCACATTTTCCCATCTACACTATGCATATTACATCTTTTTAGAGGAGGTTATCATCAATACAAAGATTGATTTTATAGGGGTTTTGGGTGTATAAAATGATGTAGACCACATGGTCTATGAAATGGTGAATAGTGAATGGTGAATAGTGAATAGGGATTTAGCAAATAGTAAATGGCAAATGGCAAACAGTATTTCTGATAATTTAAACGTACTAGACTGAACAGAGGGGGTTAATACCCTCTAAACAAAGAATAAAGAAGAGTTCTGCCGATACTTTGAACAACCTGTGATGAGCCTGTTGAACTTCCTGAGCTCAAAATTAACGGATTAAGCAAGTTACCGCCGTAACCATAGGGAGCTCTACATTGGTAAGGACTAACATACGGTGTTTGAAGTTGTGCCTGATAAGGATTATAATATCCTTGGTTGTAGGGGAAATAAGGTTGTTGATATGGTTGGGATGTTGAATAATTCTGTTGCTCTATTTGAGCCGGATAAAGCGGCTGATAAGTTTCAACCGTATAATCCGCCATGACAGGTAAAGTAGCTGTAACCATGATTAAAAATAATATTATTCTATTCATTTATACCTCTTTTTTCTTATAAAATCTCAAATTATATATCGACTATTTGAACAAAAAAAACATCCCGCTTTATGGTGATTTAATAAGAGCATACGGAAAAAGTCCAATTTTTATCAAAATTGGACTTTTTCCGTAAACTCTAAATATAAAAAGTTCGAATCTCTCTTGCTTTTTATTTGTAAAACCAAAAAAAATCGGAGAAGGAGAGACGGTTTAGGCGTTAATATAAGCCCACTGCACAAGTATAGAAAATTTGTTTTTTCTTACTTGTGCAGTGGTCGACCTTACAAAAGTGAGAATGGCAAAATCGGCACGAGGAGTGCCGTTTAGCCATTCGACACTAGCCGTCATGAGACTTTGCTCAAGGACATTTTTGTAAGAAAATGGACTTGTGCATTAGTCTCAATATTTGGGTAAGCTTTCGTGGGCATTTTAAGAGTGCGAGCAATAAAAAAGGACTTCCAAAAAGTCGGAAATCCCTTTAAATTCGGAGAAGCAGGGATTCGAACCCTGGATACAGATTACTCCATATAACACCTTAGCAGGGTGCCGCCTTAAGCCAACTCGGCCACTTCTCCAAAGCTTTTCTTTAATTTATATTAGCACAAAAAAAATTTTAAGAGTATAATTATTTTATAAAGTGAACAGTAAACAGGAAAAAGAAGTTTATAAGGTTATAGGATTATAGGTTGTTTAGCCGAAATTGAACGACTTTGCAGAACTGATAAACTTATCACCCTATCACCCTATAAACCAAAAGGAAGCAGACATGACTTGGAAGATTGCAGATAAAGAATTTACATCAAGATTTATGATTGGAACAGGTAAATATCCTGATTTTGATACAATGAAAAGAGCTCACACCGCAAGCGGTGCAGAAATCATTACCGTTGCTATAAGGCGGGTTGATATAGGTGCACCCGGGCATGTAGGCTTAATGAATCATATTGACTTAAATAAATACTGGCTTTTACCGAATACCGCCGGTTGTGCAACTGCCGAAGAAGCTATCAGGGTTGCACATTTAAGCAAAGCAATGGGGATTAACAACTGGATTAAATTGGAAGTTATTCCTGATCCTAAATATTTGTTACCTGACCCTGTCGCCACTTTTGAAGCCGCTAAAAACCTTGTTGAAGAAGGATTTACTGTGCTTCCTTATATAAATGCAGATCCGATTTTGGCAAAACGGCTTGAAGAAATAGGCTGTGCAACGGTCATGCCTTTGGCATCTCCAATCGGCTCAGGGCAAGGAGTTAGAACTCTTGATAATATAAAAGTTATTATTGAAAATGCAAATATTCCCGTAATTGTAGATGCGGGGCTTGGAACACCTTCTGATGCTTCAATTGCAATGGAAAACGGTGCCGATGCATGTTTGCTTAATACTGCGGTTGCACTGGCTCAAGACCCTGAAAAAATGGCTTTGGGCTTTAAGTTAGGTATTGAAGCAGGACGTGCAGCTTATGAAGCAGGACGGATTCCTGTTAAAGAAATTGCAAGTGCTTCTTCGCCGCTTGCGGGAATTGTAGGTAAATAGGAAAAAGGGAAACGGGAAACAGGAAACAGAAAAGAAGACAAGATGCGTGGATGCGTAGAGGCTTAGAATACTAATAATAAAAGAAACTATTCACCTGTTCACCTTATAACCTAAATAATTTTTCTTCAATATTCCGCTTTAAAAACTTGACAAATCGAGCAAAAAATAGTACTTTTAAGATAGTTTACAGACTTAAGGAAAATAAAGAATATGGGAGTTGAAAAGTATGAAATCCGAAAACACACTGTTTGCACACACACATGTTCTTTTAAAAACAGATTAAAACAACTGTTTTTCCTTTTTATA
>JAQVKX010000206.1 GCA_028694425.1 Candidatus Gastranaerophilales bacterium | reverse complement strand
AATTCCAATAGGAGAAGAACCCTCTTAAATGCAAGAACAACTTCTTATAGAAACAGCTATATCCCCCATTATCAAACTACACCTTCTTGTACTTCATCAGGAGTCTGCGGTTCGTATGCTTCTGAAGGAGGCAATAATTTCTTCAAAAGATTTGCTTCTTCTGCAGGCAAAACCGCAGGTAATATTATAAGAGGAATTTCATCTACCGCAGGAAAAGTATTTTCTGCAGGTAAAGAAGCAGTGACTAAATTCACAGGTAATACAGGTAATCTTGTAAACAAACTAAACGGAAAACTTAAAGGCAGATTGAAAGGTCAAGGTGCTGCTATTGTATCAGCAGCTTTAAGATCCGGAATTAATCCGGCACTTTTTGCTTCAATTGTAGCTTTTGAATCCGGTTGGGGAAAATTCGGTTCAGGCAATAATTTTGCAGGAATTATGAAGGGTGGAAGAAAAAGACAGTTTGCATCTGTAGAAGAAGGTTTGAATGCAGCCGCTTCTAATCTACGTAGAAATTACTATAACAAAGGTCGTACTACTCCTCAAACAATAGGACCAAAATATTGTCCCGTAGGTGCCGGTAATGACAAATACGGAACAAACAATCAATGGATTCCATCCGTGACTAGTATATTCAATAGACTTATGAAATAAAAATTTTTAAAGGGGTATTAAATGGAGATGATTAACAAATTACAGATACCAAATAATAACGTAATACCGACGGCGGTGCCGACATCGACAGTTGCATCGGCTCCCAATAATGTATCAATTTTTGCTAATATATTAGGATCTATTTTTGCACCTGCAAAAAGTAACTCTTCGATTGGCAATAATTTGTTCTCTAATAATCCGATATCAAATCTTCTTGCATTGGCTGCTAAATTTACTATGTTTGCACATAATGTGGCTTTAAATACAAGCAGAATGACTTATTATAATAATATGCCTTCATTAGGTTCTGCTTATAATCCTTATTCTTATGATAATAGAAGAAGTGAAGAAAATCATACCGAAAATAAAGATAGCTATGATAATTCAAAACATTATGAAGGAGGAGAAGAAGAAAATTATGTTTATCCCGGAGGATACTCCTCCTCCGGCAATAGGCAATCCTCAGGTCGTGTTCCGAGAAGATACCGTTCTTCAGGAAGTTCAGGCGGAGGGGGATTCGTTTCTTCTGTCAAAAAAAACATAGATAATATTAAAAGAGGAGTTTTATCTGCTGCAGAAAAAGTATTTTCTGGAGGTAAAGATGCAGTAGCTAAATTTACAGGTGATGCAGGCAGACTCGCAAATAAATTAAATGGACAATTAAAGGGCGGTTTGAGAGGAAAAGGTACGGCTATTGTAGCTGCGGCTAAAAGGAACGGCATAGACCCTGCTACTTTTGCCTCAATTATTGCTTTTGAATCCGGTTGGGGAAAATATACTTCTAAAAATAATTGTGCCGGATTGATGAAAGGAAAAAAGAAAATACAATTTAAAAGAATAGAGGATTGTCTAGATAGAGCTGCTTCTAATTTAAAGAAAAATTATTTTAATAAAGGTCTTACCACTGTTTCTAAAATAGGTCGTAAGTATTGTCCTGTAGGTGCTTCAAATGACCCTAACGGTACAAACGGGGAATGGATACCGGCAGTAAGCCGAATACGTAAAAAACTTGCATCATAAATCCGCTTTAAACCCATAATCTTTTGATATGGTGCGGTTTATGCTTTTGATTTTTGCCTCAATGCAGCCTCTGCACTTATCTGGAGTATCATTAACACAGATTTTTCCGGGATAAATTTCATAAAGCTTTCTTGCATCGCCTTGAGTAACATTGGGCATAACAACATTTGCACCGGATTGAAGTGCAATCAGTCTTCCGTTAGGGTTTAGTGTTTCCATTGCGGTTGTAGCCGGAATATTTATATCAGGAAGCAAAAGTCTTGTGATTGCCATAACTTTTAGTGCCATTTCAAAAGTTCCGCCTTGAGTATCTTTCAGGGGAGTATTTTTATGCGGGATAAAAGGTCCTACTCCAATCATATCGGCATTAATTTTCTTGAAAAATAAAATGTCATCGGCTAAGGATTCCAAAGTTTGTCCCGGTAAGCCTACCAAGCAGCCTGTTCCGACTTCATAATCGAGTTTTCTTAAATCTTCCAAACATTTTAACCTATTTTCCCAATCCATGCCGGGGTCAAGTTTTTTGTACAGATTTTTGTCGGTTGTTTCAATGCGAATTAAATACCTGTCTGCACCGGCTTTTCTGTATGCCTGATATTCTTCAAAAGTTTTTTCGCCGATACTTAGTGTTACGGCTAAATCAAATTTTTTAATTTCGGAAATTATGTATTTCATTTTGTCGGCTGTATAATAAGGGTCTTCTCCTGATTGAAGCACAACGGTTTTGTAGTTTAATTCGCTTGCATTTTTTGCTAAAGCAATTATTTCATTTTCGCTGAGCCGATAGCGTTTAAGTTGTTTATTATCACGTCTAAGCCCGCAATAGAGACAATTTTGTTTGCAATAATTTGAAAATTCGATTAAGCCCCTAAGATGAACTTCATCTCCGACGTGCTTTTGACGAATTTTATCTGCGGAAATAAATAGTGAGCAGTGAGCAGTGAGCAGTGAGAGGTGAGAAGAAGGTGAAAGGGTGAAAGGCTGAAAAGCTGAAAGGTTATCAGAGGCGTAGATGCATAGAAGCGTAGAGGCGTAGTTTTCACTTTGCTCTTCTACGCATCTTGTCTTCTTGTCCCCTTGTCTTCTCTTTCTTTGCTTTTTGCTTTTTGCTCCTTCAAGCAGGCTTACAATTTCCTCTTTTGTAAGCTCATGAGACTCTTCGGCTTTTTTAAGTATTTCTTCAATCATGGTTAAATTATAGCAAAAACATTGATTTTTTCCGCAGGCTCAGTTAATTATTTTTGTATTAACTTTGTGCTATAATCAATTGGTCAAGGAACTTCAAGTTAAATAATACTATGCAAAAATACATTAAATTAACAGATGAATATTTGGATAAGTTTTTGGAGGTAAAGTATCCGCAGGAAATTTTTGAAGCAATGCGGTACAGTGTTTTGGCTCCGGGAAAAAGGTTGCGTCCTGTTATGTGTCTTGAAGCCTGCAGGATTTTTGACGGAAACATTGAAGATGCAATTCCTACTGCTTGTGCAATCGAAATGCTGCATGCCCAAAGTTTAATCCATGATGACTTACCTTGTATGGATAATGACGATTACAGAAGAGGAAAACTCACTAACCATAAGGTTTTTGGAGAAGCAATCGCTGTTTTGGCAGGTGATGCTTTAATAAGCTTTGCACCTCAATTGATTATCCGGCAATCAAAGAATCTTGATGAAAAAACAAAACTTCGGCTTGTTGAAGAATATTGTGTTGCAGCAGGAGCTTACGGGCTTATTGCGGGGCAGGTAGTGGATATACAATCCGAAGGTAAAAATATTTCACCTGAAACT
>JAQVKX010000035.1 GCA_028694425.1 Candidatus Gastranaerophilales bacterium | reverse complement strand
CCTTGTGTCTGGGGTGATATAATTCCGACAATTATATCAAGTGTTTTTCCGACCATGGTAAGACCATGCTTTACCAAAGTCATGTTTGTATTTTCTTGAAGCATAAGAGTTTTTGTAATAATATTTATCTTTGTTTTTTGTGCTTCCAATTTCTCTGCAATATCATCGTTAGCTGCTTTTGCTTTTTCAATTGCTCCGGATAATGTAAGATTCTCATCGCCCAAATATCCGGCAATGACTTTTCTCTTACCATTTAATTCCTTTATATTCTTAGCTTTTTCAATAATTTGGGCATCAATATCCCAAAGAGCATCACTTTGACCCTGTACTAAAGCGGATTGCTTTAATTGGTACAGCTCACTTAATGCTTCATAAGCTTCTATTTCTTCATCAATTATTCCGTTAAATTTTAAAAGCACATCATTCATAATAACTCTCCGTGTTATATAGATGAATTATATTCTATTTTACAACTACCCTGAACAAAGTTCTTATATTTAAGAATTATGCCACATATTACAACTTTATATCACATGATATATTAAGATATTGTAACGTTAGTTTATAAGGTTATAAAAAGGGAAAAGGGAAAAGAATTTTGGCTGAAAGGCTGAAGAGCTAAAAAGGTTTTTATTATAATATTCTACGCCTCTACGCATCCACGCATCTTGCCCTCTTTTCTGTTTACTATTTACCGTTTACCATTCACCATTATATCATATAATCCGCTATAACACTCCTTCCGTAAGTTAGTCCGTACTGAATATCTTCATCGGACAAGTTCTCCTCTCCGACAATTTTTGCAAATTGTCTTATTTCATCGGTGTCCTGACTTTTCAAGACGCTGTTATCATTTATACCTAAACCGTCTGAAACTTCCGGTATTTGGCTATCCTTAACCTGCTCTGATGTCTTAAAAGCGTTGAAAGCATTGAGCATTTGAACCGAACTTATATCAGTTGTTCCTATTGCATTTACCATTTTTTAACCTCTCCTCTTTCCTATTCGCTTACGTATTTTTCCATTTGCTCATAAATCTGTTTTGCAAATCCGAATGTTGAATGAGGGTTATTTGCCAGTTGTCTTCCCATTTGATTATACATATAGGATTTAAAAGTATCGTAGTATTTTGTATCCTCTCCAAAAATACCACCTTCTCTGTCAACCGTTTCATCCATTAAGGAAAACATTTTTGCTATAAAAATTGCTTCAAATTCTTTTGCTGTTTCTTTTAATTGATTTTTCTGAGATTTGTTTTCTTTAATTCTGTTAATAACTTGCTGTTCAACATTGGCTGTATCATTTGGCATTACCGAAGTATAGTTTGTCGGTTCTATTAAACTCATTTTACACCATCCCCCACTATTGTTAATCATTCATCTATATTATTATCAACTCCGCTTGTAAACTGCCTGATTTTTTGAGTGCTTGTAAAATAGATATTAAATCAATAGGTGTAACACCTATTGAATTTAATGCCCTGACTAAATCATTAAGATTGCTGTTTGCAGGCATTGCAATTATACTGCCCATGGTCTTATTGATTGAAATATCGGTATTTGAAAATCCGACGGTTGAACCTTGAGCAAAAGCATTCGGTTGCGAAACTTCGTTTGTTGTCGATACGGTAACGGTTAAGTTTCCGTGAGCAACCGCAGCAGGAAGTAATTTTACGTCAGAACCGATTACAACGGTTCCGGTTCTTTCATTAACTACAACCCTTGCTTTTTCTACCGTAGGTCTTATATCAAGATTTTCCAATATTGATAAGAAAGTTATTCTGTCATCGAGAAATTTTTCCGGAATTGTAACTTCTATACTGTTTCCGTCAATTGCTTTAGCGGGGGCAACAAGACTTGTGATTGTCTGTGCTATTCTTGATGCCATTGTATAATCAGCATCTTCCATGTTTAAAGTAATGGTTGTCTCATCACCGATATCTGTAAGCATATCACGTTCCATTATACCGCCGCCGGGAATTCTCCCCGTAGTGGTAATCGCCGTTCTTGCAGAACTTCCTCCCTCAACGACATTTATACCTCCGACTGAAAGAGGACCTTGAGCAACCGCAACGGCTTCACCGTTTGCTGCTTTTAAGATTGTTTGAACAAGAACGCCGCCTTCCAAGCTTTTACAGTCGGCCATCGTAGAAACAGTTACATCAATTTTATCCCCGTTTTTTGCAAAAGGAGGAACGGTAGCAGTTACGATAACAGCAGCTGTTGAACCTTTTTGAATATAGTTTTCCTGGTCAATAATTGTTCCCAAGTTCATTAACAACATTTTATTTGTTATTTGTGTTGAACGGGAATTGTCACCGGTTTTCGGAAGACCGACAACCACACCGTAACCTACAATTTGGTTATCCCTTACACCTTTTACATGTGCTATATCTTTCAATCTCACCGTTGATACTATTGCTTGGGTCGGTAAGATTGTTGTTATTAAGCTTATTATCATTATTGTTACAGCTGTTATTTTTTTCATTTTTTTGAACTTCCTCTCTTTAGAATAAGTATTTAATAAATCTGTTGATTATACCTTCGTTGCCGCTTCTTGAGATAGAACCTCTGCCTGACATTGCAAACTGAAGATTAGCGACATATTTTGAATAAACCTGTCCCGTTGAAGTTATCCAACGAGGATCTACAATGCCCGTTACAATTAAATCAGCACGCTCATTTCCGTTAACTATGGTCTTTTTGCCTTGTACTACAAGATTCCCGTTTGGCATTTGTTGTACAACCTGTACGGCAATTTTATCTCCGAAAGTAAGTTTACTGCTTGTATCGGCAGAATTTGCAACTGCATTTGAACCGCCAAAAGTTCCAAGATGGTCGTTTATAAGATGTCTTCCCAAAACAGTATTGAAAAATGCACTAAAATTATCGGTGGTAGAACTTTCTTTGTTTGAATTATATGTTAATTTGTTTGTTACAACAACTGTTTCATCCATTATTATAGAAATTAAATCACCCACGGACCTTGCTTGAACACCACCGTACAAAGACTTTGGAACAGGGGCGTAAGTCTGTGATGCTCCCAGCGTAAATAAAGATTCTGCTTTAACACAAAGCGAAATTGATATTAAAACCAAAAAAGTTATTAAAAATTTTATCCGTAAATTTTTTATCATATTTGTACCAATACCTTATTTTCACTTATAACTTTGCCTGTATAAATTTTGTTATAATACTTATTCATCAAACAAATACTGTCACCGAGAGTTCCGTCTGACAGTGCAATTGCTTCGGTTGTTATAGTCAAGTTGTTTACATTAAACAAAACAGTTACTTTTGCATTTCTTACAACCTCCGGTTTTAATTTAACAAAACGTTTATCTATAATTTCGCCTTCTCGGAAGAATTTTTTAGCCATCATATCTTTCTTTAATGCCGTCGCCCTTAAAGGGTATTCTAAAATATTTGATATTTCTGTTTTTTTTACTACAACAACATTGGGAGTAATTTGCTGACCTATTTTAATCGGAGAAGATGCGACAAGAACATTTTCCCAAGCCTTAACCACAATCGGAGCATTAAATGTTTTAATAAACTTATCGTTTGCATATACGGTAACTTTTTCTAAAGTTCTGGGCATAAATTTATTATTGCCGTAAGATTCTATTTTAAAAGATATGTTTCCGTTGGGAAGTTCCAAATCCTTAAAAGGGAGTGTAACTACTTCAACGGATAACTCTGCATCGGTATAGTTTTTGTAAGTATTTAAAACCTGCTGTGCAATGATTTTTTTAATCTCATAATTTTTCATAACAGCAGAATGAGCCTTTAGTGAACTAAAGGCTAAAACCATTATTAAAATTAATCTGAATAACATTTTCATAAAATTTCTCTTATTTAAATTAAACCATCCTGTTAGTTTCTTTAAGAATATCACTTGAAGCACTTATCAGCTTAGAGTTGGATTCAAAAGCTCTCTGTGCTTGAATAAGACCAATCAGCTCGGATACTATTTGAACATTCGACCCCTCCAAAAATCCCTGCTGAATTGTTCCCATACCGTTTGAGCCCGGAGTATCCTGAATAGGATTACCCGAAGCCGAAGTTTCCACAAACAAGTTATGTCCTATTGCCAAAAGCCCCGAAGGGTTTTGGAATCTTGCCAATTGGATTGAACCGACGATACTTTGAGTTGTATCTGAACCTACGGCTACAGATATATTACCGTCTTCGGTAATATTAATTTCTTTAGCATCAGAAGGAATAGTTGTTTGAGGTTGGATTAAATATCCGTCAGTCGTACATAGCTGACCCATAGAATCAACTTTTAATGAACCGTCTCGTGTATAAGCCAAAGTTCCGTCAGTTTTCATAACTTGAAGAAAACCTTCCCCTTGAATTGCAATATCCAGATTTCTGTCCGTGGAAATTGCCGTACCCTGGCTAAAAACTCTTGTTGTTGCAGCTGTTTTAACCCCAAGACCATAGTCTACTCCGACAGGCTGATATGTTCCCTGATTAATCATTGCACCCGGCGTTTTAACTATTTGACTTAGCATGTCTTGAAATTCGACACGTGATTTTTTAAAACCGGATGTATTTACGTTAGCAATATTATTTGCTATAACATCCAAATAATTTTGTTGGGATATCATCCCGGTTGCCGCTGTTGATAATGCTCTTAGCATTTTTTCCTCCCGCTTTTTATTTTAATTAAATCCTTCCGACCTTTATAGCCGTTGTTAATGTATCTCCGCTTGATTTAACTACTTTTGAAAGTGCTTCATAATTTCTTGAAGTGTTAATTGTTTTTATCATTTCATTAACCGTATTTGCGTTTGACATTTCCAAAGAACCTTGCTCAACCGAAAACTTTTCTGCTTTAAGTTCCTTATTGGTATTAGGGTCAATCGGCTTAAATTGTGAACCTCCGATGCATATCATATCTTCTTTGTTGGAAAAATCGAATATGCCGATTTTTTGCATTGTAATTCTGTTTCCTTCATTATTAAGTTCGATTTGTCCGTCTTCATTTATTATAATATCATTTAGCGAATGCATCACTACATCATTTGTTTTAATTTTTATTTTTCGATTTCTTACATCAAGAACATATTCACCGTCTTTTGTAACCAATTCTCCGTTATTATTCATAGTAAAAGAACCGTTGCGTGTATAAGAAATATCTCCATCATTTGATTGAATTTTGAAAAAACCGTCGCCTTGGATTGCTAAATCAAAAGGATTTCCTGTTTTATCCAAAGTCCCCTGAGAAAAGTCATAAGTAAGTTTTTGAACACGACTGCCTACGCTTAATTCTCCTACACTCTTATTTTCGTCTGTCTGAGAATCTTTTTGAATAACATTTGAATTATAAATATTTTGAAATATAAGGCTTTGTTTTTTAAAGCCCACAGTATTTACGTTAGCTACGTTATTTGCGGTAGAATCATTTTGGTCAATTAAAGCCTGCATACCGTTTGCAGCTGTTTCAAGCCCTCTTATTATCATTAAGCACCTCCTTTGTAACGGTTATAGATACTCAAAACGTTTTTTACATAACGCTGAGTTTCTCCATAAGGCGGAATTCCACCATATTTTTTAACCGCACCGCCTCCTGCATTGTAAGCCGCAAGAGCAAGTTCTTTATTTCCGCCGTAAGTTTTCAGTAGATTCGCAAGCATTTTTGTTCCGCCTTTTACGTTATCTTCTGCATCATAAGGGTTTACAACCCCCAAACTTTTTGCCGTACCCGGCATTAACTGCATTAAACCCGCAGCTCCGCAGCGGGATGTTGCATGTTCGTTAAATCCTGATTCCTGTTTTACAACCGCTCTTACAAAATCAGGATCCAAACCGTTTTTAGCTGAATATTCCTCAATCAGTTGATTAATTTCTGCCTTGGAGACATCCGACCCGTAATTAGACCTCATTGAAGAATCTAAAATACTTTGAAAATCTTTATCAGGCTTTTTATCTTCTCCCGTCAGCATTTCAAACTGACGTTCAATATTATTTATCCTCTGTAAGGTTATTTCTAATCCCGTAATTTCCATTACTTTCCTCAACTTACTATATCCCCACATATACAATGTACAATTATTTAACACTCTTATCATCAATCTTGGGATTAGAATATTTTTTTTCCTCTAGACCATGTGGTCTATTAATGAGGGAAAAGGTAAAAGGGAAAGGGGAAATGATTTAGGTTATAAGGTGAATAGGTGAATGGTTTTGTTTTCTACGCATCCACGCATCTACGCATCTTGTCTTCTTTACCGTTCCCTATTTCCTATTTCCTATTCACATTTCACTTTTTGCCTTTTACTTCACTTTCCCTCTGTATGTTTTGTAATTTTTTTGATAAAATTTAGAAATGCAAATAATTAACTACGAAAATATTGAAAAAGATTTTTTCAAAAAAATTGAATTTGAGGCGATTTCTTCGGTTGAAGAAATCGCCAAAGAAGTTAAGATACAAGGTGATTTTGCAATCAAAAAATATTCGAAGCAATTTGACGGACAGGATTTAGAAGCGTTTTTAATTTCGGATTCCGAAATTAAAAACGCTTATTCAAAAATTGATAAAAAAACACTTAAAGCAATTAAAAAATCTATCCAAAATGTTGAAAAATTCAGCAAAGAACAATTAAAATGTTTAAAAAGCCTTAAAACAGAAATTGACAAAAATGAACTCGGGCACAAAATTATTCCGATTGAAAGTGTCGGATGCTATATCCCCGGCGGAAATTATCCGCTTTTAAGCTCCGCTGTTATGACAATTGTACCGGCAAGAGTTGCGGGTGTAAAAGAAATTGTGGCATGCTCGCCTAAAATTCGCCCTGAAACAATAGTGGCATGCGATTTAGCGGGTGCGAATAAGATTTATAATGTTGGAGGAGTTCAGGCAATTGTAGGCATGGCATACGGCACACAAAGCATAACGAAAGTTAACAAAATTGTCGGACCGGGGAACAAATATGTAACAGCCGCAAAAAAATATGTATTCGGTGAAGTCGGGATAGATTTTTTTGCCGGGCCATCCGAGGTCATGGCTATTGCGGATGAAAGTGCAAATCCGGAATTTATTTCTGCCGATATGTTGGCACAATGTGAGCATGACATCGATGCCCGGGCATTTTTAGTCTGTTTGAGCGGAAATTTTGCCCAAAAGGTCAAAATTTCCGCTCAAAAACAACTGGAAAAACTTTCCACAAAAGAAATTGCGTCAAAATCTTTTGAAAAGTCTTTTGCTATTGTAGTAAAATCACTTGACGAAGCAATAGAACTTGCAAATGACAAAGCACCCGAGCATTTAGAACTTTGTTTTAAAGATGCTATAAAATACATTGACAAATTTAAAAACTACGGCTCATTGTTTATAGGTGATTACTCCGCAGAAGTTTACGGGGATTATTGTTCAGGCACAAACCATGTTTTGCCGACGAATGAAGTTTCCAAGTATTCGGGTGGTTTAAGCGTTTTTGATTTTGTAAAAATCCAAACTTATCAAATAATTTCAAAACAAGGAAATAAAATAATTTCTGAAGTTGCTTCACAATTAGCTGATACAGAGGGATTGAAAGCACATAAGCTCGCGGCGGATATCAGAAAATTCACATAAATTAACTTTTTTTGAAAAAAAATAATTTTTTAATTATAATAAATTTACATTAGAGGATGCGGAAAAATTCGAAAAATGACAATTTTTCGCAATTTTTCAAATCCGACCTAAGAAGTGCTAATCCCATACCGGCTGCGGGATAGCCGGCGGTATGGGATTAAGCCGGACAACGGAGATTGCGAGAAAAATTTTAATTTTTCCGCAAGCTCTTACAAGAAATATAGGCGGAAAAAAATGGCAAATAAGAGATTATCGGACGGAGTAGGGAAAAAAATTGTTGAAGCACTAAAGAAACAATCCGAAATAGAAATTACTCCGGTAGCTAAAAGTGAGAGTAGAGAAGAAGGACTTTTGGAAACTTTTGATATGACAGAGGCAACTCCCGAAGAAGTTTTTCAGGAAGAAGATTTTTTGGAAAATTTAGCCGAAACAAGCAGTGATGTGGGTTTTGGAGAAACAACTTTTCAACAGCCGGAACAGCCGTTTGTCAGTTATCAGCAGCCGACACCTGCCGTAAACGATAATTTTATCAAGGAATTGGATAATTTTGAAATCCCAAGCAACATTGCTGTATTAAAAAAGCTTATATCTCAGCTTCCAAGCGGGGTTACAAGGCACACGGGTGCTCAAATCATTAAACAAACAATGGAGGCACTCGGTATATCAATGAAAAGTGTTCTTCAGGAAGCTCAACAGGTTCAAGACGGTTTAAGCAATTCAGCTAAAGAATGCCATGCTACCATTCAAGAATACAAAAAACAAATATTGCTGCTTGAAAAACAGGCACAAAACCATCAACGTCAGTATGCCGCATTGAATGAACTGATAAGTTTATTTATTCAAACGGGAGTTTGATTTTAGGTTATAAGGTGATAAGGTTAATAGGTGAACAGTTCTATTTCCTATTCCCTAGTCTGTTTGCTTTTTGCATTTGTAAATATTTTGTAATAAATGATTTAAAAAAACAATAATTATTTTTAGCGTTTTTTATACTAACGTAAGTATAAAGTAAAAGGAATAGCATTATGGTAGTAACGGCATTAAGCAACGTTAATCGTGTAAATAGTTCAAGTTATAATTATTCAACTCAAAATTACAAAAAAGCATCACCTTGTTTAACTCCAGGGCAAAGCAATGTTTCTTTTGCAAGTAGCAAGAATCCCGCTATTATAAAAATTGCTAAAAGATTGCAAGGAACCCCTTTAATGCAATTATTAGAATTTTGTAGCGAAGTAGTTGATGGTGTTGATTATATTTTTAGCCGTGAATTTGCTGGAATTGCTTTTAAAAAACTTTGCCCAAAAGCAGCAGCAAAGCAAGAAATTAGAGCAATGGGCAGAACGCTTTTAAAAGATCTTAAAGGTTTTTTCCCTAAACCAGAATTAAAGAGTTTTTATAGAGGACTTCTTGCAGGGGGAGAACCTGAACTGAGACTAAGTCAACTTTCTTTAGGTCCACAAAGAATAGTTACACAAGTTTGTGAACATTCATCATTAAAAGACTTGGAAACATTAGCAGAAGAAACTCCTGCTGCTTTAAAATATTCAATAACTGATGCAGGAGCATCTTTAACTGTTCAATTAGAAAGAGCAGAAGAAGGAATATCCGAAACCATCCGTTTATATCCTCTTAGTACTTCAACTTCTCCCAGCAGTACAGTTAGATTATGCAGAGAAAATGCTGAGTTTCATTTAAAACCTGAATTAGTTAATATAATTTCAAACCATTTTCCATCTACACCGGCAACCAATCGTAATATTTTAGAAATAATAACAATGCCCGGGGGAGATTTGAGATACATCGTAAAAGAATTTAACTCTGAAGGAGAACTAATTAAAACTTCAGGTTTTAATCAACATAGTGTACCTATTCGTCATTCAAACTAAAAATTACTAATAATCTCACTTAACGCATCAATAATAACCGGATCCCATTTTCGTTCGGCTTCTTTTTTCATAACATCAAGAGCCTGATGTTTCATCATAGCCTTTCTGTAAGGTCTGTCGGCAGTCATTGCGGAGAATGCGTCTGCAACCGCAATAATTCTTGAGCCTAACGGGATTGAATTACCTCTTAAGCCTTCAGGTTCACCCTGACCGTCCCATCTTTCTTTGTGATAATGGATGTAAGGAATAACTTCTGAAAGGAAGTTAATATTCATAAGTAAATTTATACCTACATTAGGATGGTTTTGCAATTTTGTCCACTCCTCGGGAGTTAATGTTCCTTTGTGAGAGAAAATTGTCTCAGGTAAAGTGATTTTACCGATGTTTTGCAAAAGACCCGCATAATAAATCAAATCGGTTGTTTTTTCGTTTAAGCCGAGATTTTTACATATTAAACGTGCAAGACTTGCCGTATTTTGGGAATGTGAAACCTTATATTGACCTTTTGTATCAACAGCTGCAGCCAAACGCTGTACAAACAACTGTTGTTGGTCTCCCAAGTCGCCTATCAGTGCCGTTAACTCAGCTCTCATATGTTTTAAATCGCTTTCAGCAGCATCAGAATCTTCAATAAGGCTTGAAGCCTCATCTGTCATTTTCTGTAAAACCATTGATGTTGCAAAAAGCATGGCAGTGGTTTCTATCAATCTTAAGTATTCATCCTGAAAAAATCTGTCGGAATAACTTTCGATTACAATCACACCGACTGTTTGAGCATTGTTGTGCATGGGAATTGCCGTAAGAACTTTTACCTTATCTTCGTTTAATGCGGTAAACGGCTTAAATCTTTGGGAAAATTTCGGATTTTTTGCTTCAATTGTTTCTTTTTGCATGAAAGCTTCCGAAATAAAAGATTTATCGTTTAATTTATAACCGATATTATGATTATACAAATCGTCCTTAAATTCAATTGAGGTACCGACAAGAACCAAATCATTTTTGGTTTTGTCAAGACCTTTTGCATTTTCTTTTGAAAGATAAATGTGGCATGCATCTAAATCCAACATTTGAACGATAGTTTTTGCAATGGAATTATAAATTACATAATCTTCTTTAGAGCTAAAGCCCAATACACACAAGGTATTATCAAGAGAATATATGGAAATAAGCTCTTTTAACTGATTTTTCAAGCTCTGCGTTTTATCTTTAACGCTTTTACCTATTCTCTGCACAAGGTCTTCGGAGATTAAATGTTCTGAAACAAAATCACCTAAGTTAAGGGCAAAAATTTCCTCCAGGGGATCTTCCTCTATCAAATTCATTGACCTTCCAAACAGTGATACCCCTGATTGTAATTCTTTTTTCTTCATTTCCACTTTCCCTTGTTACTTTTATTACTATCTTAATTTCTCTATCGGCACATATTATAAAAAACTTTGATGTTTTTATTAAAATTTATACTTTAGTTGTAGAAAGGTCAAACAAAGTATTAATATATCTAATTCCTAAGTACTTTACAAAACTTAATTAACCCTCCTCCCAAAAATTGTCATTATGAGAAGTATTGATTAGCAAGGTGATAAGGCAATTAAAAGAGCCCAAAAAGTAATCTGAGCATGCGGAAAAAGTCCGATTTTTACAAAAATGGAGACTTTTTCCGCATGTTCTTTATAAATTATTTTTTTCTTTAAAATACATTGTTTTACGTTCTTTTTTTATTTCGCTTATCTGAGAAAGATAATGCTTGCTTGCTAAAAGCTCTCCGATAGCCGCATAAAGCTGCAACAAAGCTTTTTGGATATTTTCGGAATTAAGGTTTACCATATCTCTTGCCATTTCTTCATTAGACATAGCTAATCTTGTCATGTCCCGAAAACCGCTTGCTGCTAGTCTTAAAGCTAATCTATTGCCTTTAGCGGCTTTAAATAATCCCTGTGCAACAACCATAGGCATATGTGAAATCAATGCAACTGCTTCATCATGCACCTCAGGTTTAGTTACAACAGGTTTCGCCCCCAATGCCTTAATTATGTCTTTAACATCTTTGACTGCCTTTCGTTTTGTGAATTTAAAAGGCGTTAAGACCCACTTTGCATCTTGAAAAAGTGTTTCAAAAGAATAATCAAAACCGTCAAATTCGCTTCCTGCCATCGGATGTGAGGGAATAAATATGTATTTATATTTTCTTTGGCATACAAAACTTTTTAAGCTGCAAACATCTACAACAACCGTACTTTTGCTTACCATTTTATCCAATTGATTTAAAATGTCGATGGTTTTATTCATAGGAGTACAAACAAAAATTATATCGCAATCTTTGAGTTTTTTTAGAGATTTCGACACATTCTTAGAATATGCTTTTGCTTTTCTTCTTGTAGAGACAGATTTTGAAACAGCACTAATATCACATCTTAATGCACAAAGTGCTTTAAAAATAGAACCCCCGATTAAGCCAAGCCCAACAACACCGATTTTTAAACTTCTATCCATGCCCTGATTTTAACATAACTTTTTTTGTTGTACAATTTTATTATGAAAAAGAAACAAATCAGCATAATCGGCTCAACAGGTTCCATTGGAACTCAGGCACTTGAAGTTATAGAAAAAATTCGAGATAAATTTGAAATTTTGGCTCTTGCGGGCGGAGATAATATTGAACTTATAAATAAACAAATACGGCAATTTAAGCCTAAAACCGTTTGTGTTAAATCTTTTGAAGCAAAAACAAGGCTTGAAAAAGAATTTCCTGATGTTAAATTGTTAGGCGGAGATGAAGGTTTAGAAGAAATTTGTTCAAACAAAGAAAATGATTTAATTGTAATTGCCGTCTCCGGTAAAATAGGGCTTAAACCAACCTTAGCAGCTGTTAAAAACAAAATTAACATTGCACTTGCAAACAAAGAAACTCTCGTTATGGCAGGCGAAATTGTTATGAAAACGGCAAAAGAAAACGGTGTTAACATTCTTCCCATTGATAGTGAACACTGTGCAATCCATCAATGCATAAAAAACATTGCGAATGTCGAAAGACTTATCATAACCGCATCCGGCGGACCTTTTCTGAATAAAAGTATTGATGAAATAAAAAATGCAACGCCTGAACAAACACTTGCTCATCCACAATGGAATATGGGTAAAAAAATTACCGTTGACAGTGCAACGCTTATGAACAAAGGGCTAGAGGTTATAGAGGCACATCATTTATTCGGAATTTCTTATGAAAATATTGACGTTATAATTCATCCTCAAAGCCTCGTGCATTCTGCAATTGAATATGTTGACGGAAGCGTTATTGCTCAAATCGGTTTGCCTAGTATGCATATCCCGATTCAATATGCCCTGACTTATCCTGAAAGAATTGAAGGAATAAAATCAAAAAGTTTCAGCTTTTTAGATGCAAAACGTTTTGATTTTGAACAACCTGATTTAGAAAAATTTCCTTGTTTAAAATTAGCTTATGCTGCCGGCGAAGCCGGCGGAATTGCTCCGGTTTGTTTAAACGCCGCAAACGAAGAAGCTGTTTTTGCTTTTTTACAAGGTAAAATAAAGTTATATGAAATTTCTCAAATAGTTGAAAAGATGCTTTCTCAACATACAACTGTCAAATCTCCTTCGATTGAAGAAGTTTTTGAAATAGACAGTGAAATAAGAGCAAAAACGATTGAATTAATAAGGTGAAATGTGAAACGAAGTTTATAGGTTTATAAGGTTATAGGGTTATAGGTTAATTTTAAAAGTGAGCGGTGAACAGTGAGCAGTGAGCTGAAGATTCCATTTCCTATTCCCTGTTCCCCGTTCCCCGTTTCCTGTTCTCTTTTATTTCCCATTTACTATTTCCTATTTCCTTTCCCCCCTTTGCTTTACTGTTTATTGTTTAATGCTTCCCTCAGTTCTTGTACTTCATATTTTAGTCTGTTCAGCTCACAAGCAATCGGGTCAGGTATTCTGTTGTGCATAAGTGCACCGTTTTCTTCATCAAAAACCTTTTGAACAACGACCCTGCCCGGAATGCCAACTACTGTGGCATGCTCGGGGACATTATCTATTACAACCGACCCTGCACCTACCTTAGAGTGATTCCCTAGTGTAATATTCCCTAAAACTTTTGCCCCTGCACCGACAACAACACCACGTCCCAATGTAGGATGACGTTTTTCATGTTTGGAGCTTGTTCCGCCAAGTGTTACGCCTTGATAAAGCAGAACGTCATCGCCTATCTCGGTTGTTTCACCTATTACAACACCCATCCCATGGTCTATAAAAAACCTTCTGCCGATTGTAGCACCCGGGTGAATATCAATCCCCGTTAAGAACCTGGAAAAAGTTGAAATCATACGGGGAATAACAGGGATTTTCCATACCCAAAGCTTATGTGCAATTCTATGCAGCAAAAGTGCATGAAACCCGGGATAACAAAAAATTACCTCAAGCACATTCCTTGCAGCAGGGTCTTTTTTGTAAACTATACCGATATCTTCTTTTAGGGTTTGGAGTATTTTTGTAAACATTTTAACACCTCTTGTAATTAGTGAGCAGTGAGCGGTGAACAGTGAGCGGTGAACAGTGAGCTGAAATTCTGTTCACTGTTCACTCGTTAAACAATTCTGTCGACAGATATCTTTCCCCAAAATCACACATAATTGCAACAATGAGTTTTCCTTTATTCTCAGGCTTTTTGGCTAAATCCAAAGCTGCTTTTAATATTGCCCCGGATGAAATCCCTACCAATATTCCTTCATTTTTTGCCAATTTTTGTGCTGTTTCAATTGCCTCATCGGCGTTAACCTTAATTATACCATCAATCTTATCCGAATGATAAAGTTCGGGTACAAAATTTGCACCAATCCCCTGAATTTTATGCGGATGGGCATGACCTTCCGATAAAAGAGGACTTTCTGAAGGTTCAATCCCAAAAATCTTAACGGAAGGTTTCATTTTTTTTAAACCCTCACAAAGACCCATTGTCGTACCGGATGTTCCGATTCCTGCAACAACAACATCAACTTTACCTTCAGTATCTTCCCAAATTTCCTTTGTGGTTGTTTCAATGTGTGCAAGAGTGTTTGCCGGATTTGAAAACTGCGACGGAATAAACGAATTAGGGTTTTCTTTAGCGATTTCCAAGGCTTTGTCAACCGCACCTTGCATTCCAAGCTCTTTTGGTGTTAGAACAAGCTCGGCACCATAAGCTTGAATTATTTTCCTTCTTTCAATCGACATGCTTTCAGGCATTGTAATAATAATTTTCAACCCCATAACAGCACAGCACATTGCAAGTCCGATACCTGTATTCCCGCTTGTAGGCTCAATTATTAATGTATTTTCATTAATTTTCCCTGCTTTTTGAGCTTCATTAAGCATGTAAAAAGAAGCCCTGTCTTTAATCGAACCTGAAGGATTAAAAAATTCAAGTTTTAATGCAATTTCACAATCCGTATCATTCATTTTTTGCAGTTTGACTAACGGGGTTTTGCCGATAAGCTCTAAAATATTGTTATAAATCATTTCTGCCTCGCTTTTTGACGGTGGGCAGGTATGCCCACCTGCTTAGTGATTTTGTTCGTGCTTTAATAAAAAACGAAGGGTTGAAACTTAGTGCCCACCAGTATTTAATACTTTTGTAGAGATAGTTCTTCCCTTCGTTTTATTCAATCAGACTT
>JAQVKX010000034.1 GCA_028694425.1 Candidatus Gastranaerophilales bacterium | reverse complement strand
AAAATTGAGACTTTTCCGTATGCGACCTTAGAAGTGTGAAAACCTTGCCGGCTGCGGGATAGCCGGCGGCAAGGTTTGAAACCGGACATCAGAGTTTACAGGAAAAAGGAACTTTTTCCGTAAACTCATTGTAGATTTTTGAATTATTCCGTACCCTCTTATTGTCCTTGAGCAATTATCAATTCTTCGCTACAACTTCCATTAAAAAACTTATTTGCTGAAGTACAAGCTTTTTTAGTTCATATTTGTCAAGTACAGTTTGCCTTGCATTGTTCCTGATTTGAAGCACTTTATCTTGATTGTCTAAAGCGTATTCGATTTTTTCAACAATCTGATTAATATTAAAAAAGTCGACAAGAAGTCCGTTGTAATTATCCTGTATGACCTCCCCAACCGGCGGAGTATTTGAAGCCACAACACAGCAGCCGGTAGACATTGCATTAAGCATTGACCAAGAAAGGATATAAGGATAAGTCAAATAAACATGTACCGATGATATCTGCAAAAGTTTTATGTAATCCAAAAAGTTTAATTTTCCTACAAAATGCACTCTTTCTAAATCAATATCAAGCTCTTTGAGTGCAAGGTTTTTATAAGTTTCATTTTCCAAACCCGAACCGTAGCATGTAACATCATCACCCGCAACGATAACTTGAGTATTCGGACGTTTTTTGAGTAATTTTTCTACTGTTTGCATAAACTGCGGGAAACCCCTATATAATTCCAAAGCTCTTGTGCCATATGTTACAACCTCGTCTTTTATTGTCAATTCCAAGTTTTTTTCAGGGATTAAAAATTTGGCTTCAGCATCAGGTTTGCAGGTTATAACATCAATTCCGTCATGAATTACCCGTATTTTGTCATGAAATTCCTTGGGAAACTGTTGTTTTTGCCATTGTGTCGGAGTAATTGCCGCATCACATGAGTATAAATCAATAAGCAGGTTAGAATTGCCGCATCGAATTTTTTCACGGTCTTTTTCGTCAAAAACCCTTCCATCAAACTTGCTTTCCGGACCATCTGCAAAACCAAACCATTCGCAATAAGAAATCAAAGGAACATCAGGAAAAACATCTTTCAGAAACATTGTAGAACCCCAAGCTGAAAACCCGTATATTACGTCAGGCTTAAACCCTTCGTTTTTTAATTTCAAGGCTGCATCTGCGACAGCTTGGGCAATGATTATTGACTGCTCATAACGGACTAAACAAGGATGGCAATCCTTAGAGATTTCTTTATCAAGTTTGTAGATAACCTTTTTTACGTTGGGAATCTCGCCGCAATCTTCTTCGGCTATGAAAACAACGTTATTTTTGGGATTATTAGCCAAAACTAATGACAAATATTGAAACTGGGCAGGAAAGCTCCTGTGTACGAACAAAATATTCATTGCTGTGCTCCCCGATGTTTCACAATTACGCTGTTAATAAAATTAATCTGCTGCATCAAAAGCTTTCTGACATCATACTTATCAAGCACGGTCTGTCTTGCATTGTTTCTTATTTCAAGCATTTTGTTTCTGTTTTCAAGAGCGTAGTCAACTTTTTCGACAAGTTGGTCAATATTATAAAAATTAAAAAGCAGCCCGTTATAGTTATCTTGTATAACTTCCAAAACAGGTGCAGTGTCTGACGCAATAACACAACAACCGGCAGACATAGCATTAAGTATAGACCAGGAAAGTATATAGGGGAAAGTTAAATAAACATGAACCGATGAGATTTGCAAAAGTCTTACATAATCCACAAAAGATAGAGCACCTACAAAATGCAATCTGCTAGTATCAAGGTCAAGTTTTTTCAGCATGTATTCCTTATAAGTACATTCCTTAAGCCTCGGACCGTAATAAACATCATCTAATCCCGCTATAACAATATGTGCATTCGGGCGTTTTTTAAGTAATTTTTCTGCCGCCTCCATAAATTGCACAAACCCACGGTATGGTTCCATTCCTCTGGTTCCGTAAGTTATAACCTCATCCTTTACTGTCAGTTTTAAATCTTTTTTGGCAATAAAAAACTCCGCATTAGGATTTGGGCAGCAAGTTTCCGTGTCAATTCCGTCGTGAATTACCTTAATCTTTTCATGAAACTCTTTGGGAAACTGGTTTCTCTGCCAATAAGTCGGTGAAATCCCGGCATCACAGGAGTATAAGTCGACAAGCAGATGTGAATTTTTACAACGCATTTGGGCATTTTCTTCTTCGGTAAATGTCTTTCCGTCAAAACCTATATCAGCACCTTTGGTATTATAAAACCATTCAAAGTAAGAAATTACAGGCACATCGGGGAATACGTCCTTCATAAACATATCAAATCCCCAAAATCCAAAACCGTAAATCACATCCGGCTTAATTCCTTTTGCCTTTATTTCTTTAGCAATTTTTATCGCAGCTTGGGCATACTCCAAGACTTCATCATAAAGAGTTAAATAAGGGTTGGTTGTCTTTTTATCATGGGATATCTTAAAAACATATTTAGTAATCCCTTTGATGTCGATAGTATCATTCTCGGTTGCAAACATAACGTTATTTGCAGGGTTATTCGCCAATGCCAGAGCAAGATATTTAAACTGTGCAGGATAATCTCTATGTAAGAACAAAATATTCATAAATTTCTCTCTAAAAATAACTTGTATTTTAAAAAAATAACATTAAACTTCTCGTCACCCTGAACTCGTTTCAGGGTCTATCCTAATTACTTCACTGACAAGATGCTGAGCTTTGCAGACAGGGTCACACGCTTCGGATACCTCAGCGGTTCCCTTTGTCAACAAGTTCAGCATGACGTTTATTGATTGTACTTGTTTAAGTTTAAGTTGGTATAAGAAACAACAATATCTAACCATAAAATTAATTATATGTAAATTTTATAAATTAATTAAGGTTTTTTTGTTTGAATGCCAAAACCTGTGCACTCAAAGGGTCATTTGGTTTGACTTCTGTAGGTTTATTTTCAGGCTTTGTTTCTTGGTTTTCTGCTGTTTTTTTCTTATTTTTTTCGACTTTATTGGTAATCCAGATATTTAATTTCGGAATACCTATACCAAGCACAAGGCAAGAATATGCATATCCGATAAGCTGAACTAATCCCAAAATTGCTACTTTTTTCTTCGCTGCAGCAGGTGCTTCTTTTAACATTTCTTTAAGCCCCATAGCCATACCGTTTTCTTTTATAGTTTTAATGCCGGTTTTTTTAAGGGCTGAAGTAAGTACTTCTTCACGGCTGACAACAGATGAATTTTGTATCCAATGAAGTGCTTTACGCCATCCGGTAAGTTTGTTATTTGCGTTATATCTTACAAATTTTTCACCTGCTTTTCCGAATTGGGAATATTTTTCAAAACCTGCAGCTGCAAGTTTTGAAACAAATCCGCCTAAAATAAGCCAGTTTGCAAATCCTAAAGAATCTTTTATTGTGGTTTCTCTAAGTTCATTCTTGTCACGGGAAGAAACCAGTCTTGATGCAATAGTTAAACCGTAAATAAACTTAAATTGGTCTATGGTAGGCGTAAGACCTTTAAATTGTACCTTTTTAAGAATTTCGGCAGGATTTTTGGTTATGGTACTCATCATAGCAACTGTTGCAAGTACCGCAATAGCTGTTTTCAGCACCTTAAATCCTGTTGAGTTATCGGCTTCTTTACCTTCAACACCTACAAAACCTTTTTTGCCGGTCTTTTTCATTGTCATATACATATTAATCGGTTGTTGTGCCAAGCCGATACCTGATGCAAGCAATAGTCCGGCAGCAGTTGCTATAATATTGATTTTCTTAAATCGTTTTAAGAAAGAATTACTTGCCAAATCACCACTTTGGAAAGCTTGTACAACACCGTCTTTAGCAAATGCTTTAGCGGAATTATAAACTCTGCCGACAAAATCATCCAGAGAGGAAGTTGTTTCTCTTAATTCACCGGCTATTTTCCTTCCTATTTTAAAATCGTCTTGAACGCCGGTATCTTCAGTAAGCAATGCTTTTAAATAAGCAAGCTCATCTTTTTCCTTACCGCCGTTTTTCATCATTTTTTCAATAAAAACTTTTCGGGCATCAGGGCTGATTTTAACCCAACCGTCTTCGTTGCCTGTTGCATCAGGATTTAAGGCTCTTGTATTATTAAGAACATCTTCTAAATAAGCCTTAACAGCATTAGGTTTTTCTCTATTTGAATTCCAAGTATGGCTCAATATATCAAGTGTTTCATCATCCATAAGCATACCATGAGCTTTTACACCAAATTCTTTATTGAATGCCCCTGCGAACAATGCTGCTGCACCTACACCATAAGCAGACACAAGAGCGGTATTTATACCACAAGATAGTTCTCTGCGTCCGGTTTCAACACCTGCATCCGTACCGCGAGTAAAATCAACGGCGGTTCTTGGGATTATCATGGAAATAAGATCGACAATAACAGCACCCATGGCAGGATTTGTTTGCAAATAATTTAAGCCGTAAGTCAATGCCCCTTCAACACCTTTAAACGATACTTGTGAAGATTTTTGGTTTGTATTAGTCTGTTTTCTGTTGCTCAACGGCAAATTTGAAATTTGTTGTACTTGCATTATCCCTATTTTCCCAATTCGGTAATACTGACATAAATAGCTTATCTCTGATTAAAAAGCCTTTAATCAGATATGGGGTCGGTTGTGTAACAAGACCTTATACACTATTTACACTAACATCTTGCTGAATTACATGATAACAGCTTGACATGTATTTTAAAAGTGGTGAATTTCAAAAATTGCCTAAAAGTTGCCGATTGTAAAGTTTATGTTAAGAAGACTTATTGTATAAAAATCTAAAAATAGAACACTTTAAAAACGTTTTTAAGTTTTTTTTAAAAAAAAAGAAAAGAAAGAAATCAAAAAACCTAAAAGTCCTATTTTTCCTATAAGGAATTTTTGTAAATTTTTGTTAAGGGTTTTGATTATTAACAAGTAAACGCATATACTCTTTTTTCAAAAACTCCTTCCCCGGCAGAACTTGTATGAAGTCCCATGGCAAATTTTCGTTTAAATTATATTCCCGAAGTGTATAAAAATCACTGTCGGGCATGCCCTTCATCTCTGCTGTTTGCTTATAAGCAGTCTTAAATGCACCGATATTGCCTCCAAGTTGATAAACTTTCAGCACATAATCACATAACTCTCTTCCGCCACGTGATAATAAAGCCTGGTAATAATCCCATTTTGCACTGGAGAAGGCAGCCTTAACACCAAGTTTATGAAATTCTTTCTTCAAATAATTTTGTTTTTTTTCTAAAGATTTTGTATCTTCTCTTGCACACCACTGAAACGGCGTATGCGGCTTGGGAACAAATGTGGAAAAACTAAAACTTAGAGAAAAACTTTTATGCCGGT
Organism: Candidatus Gastranaerophilales bacterium; assembly: GCA_028694425.1. Lineage (GTDB taxonomy): Bacteria > Cyanobacteriota > Vampirovibrionia > Gastranaerophilales > Gastranaerophilaceae > JAQVKX01. Next base: position 9,787 of record JAQVKX010000034.1, on the reverse strand, counting down.
TTTTAATTTTTTTGACAAGATTGACCATTTCTTTTAAATCTTCGTAAGTTTCTGTCGGCAGACCTATCATTGCATAGATTTTAAGCCCTTTTAAACCGTTTTGTTCAGCAATTTCTACTGTTTTTATTATTTGTTCCTGTGTTAAATTTTTATTAATGACTTTTCTTAATCTATCGCTCCCTGCTTCTATCGCAATTGTTGAGTGCTTCTGTCCGCATGTAACAAGTGTTTTGACGATATTCGGTTCTATCGAATCCGCTCGCAGGGAAGAAACACTCAGCGTAATTTTCGGATTTTCTCGGGATTTTTTATAAATATATTCGCAAATATCTTCGAATTTCGGATGCGAACTTATTAATGCACCCAAAAGAGCTATGTTATTTGTATGTTTTAAACCGAGTTCAATACTTTCAATAATTTTTTCATATTCAGCGAACCTTTGGGGTAAATTAAGGTAGGACGCAAGGCAAAATCCGCATCTGTTTGAGCATCCCCGTGCAATTTCCATTATAAAAGTGTTTTTAAAAAAGCTTTTTTCACTTAAAATCGGTGTAAAAATGCATTCCGAAAGTGTACAACTAATTTTTTTTACTTCTTCCTGTCCGACAGAAGGCACATAAATCCCTTCAATTTTAGTTAATTCTCTTAGAATCTCTTGTTTTGACTTGTTTTTGTTTGCATAACAAGATTTAATCGCTTCAATGTTAATACTTTCGCCATCGCCGATTATAATAAAATCAAAAAATTCACAAAAAGGTTCGGGGTTTGAACTTAAAACCGGTCCGCCGCCGAAAATTAACGGATGATTTTCATTACGCCCAGAAGCTTTTAGCGGAATTTTATGTTTATCCAGAATTTTAAATATATTGAGAAAATCCAAATCAAAAGAAAAAGAAAACCCTATTAAATCGATATCTTTTAACATTAATTTTGTTGTTTTTGTATCGGTGCAAATTCTCTCCAAGTTTATATTTTCAAGTAAATCGATATCTTTGCACATCCAAAGATAACCCAATGAAGACATAGAAAACGAGTAAATTCCCGGAAAAACCATCCAAACGTTAAAATCAGCATTTTTATTTTTTAAAGTTTCATATAAAAACTTTTCGCTCATTCGTCACTCTTATTAATAGTTTTTAAATAAATTTCGTCAAACAGGACACAAATTAAAGATGCGATTGCAGGAGCAAGGATTACACCCCAAACTCCCAAGAATTGTGCAGCGACAAGTAATGCAAAGATGATTATCAAAGGGTGCAAGTCCAAAAATCTGCCGAAAATAACCGGTCTTACAAGGTTATTGGATATCCATTGTGCGGTTAAAAAAGCAACCAGCACAAGAACCATAGCGACCAATCCCATTTGATTTGCCATTATCAAGCACAAAACCAATGCGATTGTAGGTCCGATAAGCGGTATAATATCAAGTACTCCCGTTATTAAACCCAATAAAAGTGCATAATCGACTTTGATTAAAGCTAACCCTATTGCTGTTAAAACACCAATCGCAACCATATTTAACAATTGTGCAATAACATATCCGCCGACTTTATTTGAAATATTATCATATATTTCAGAAGATTTTTCTTTCATTTTTGGAGGGAAAAGCTTTAAAAACCCTTCTTTTATAACTTCTTTATCCGCCATAAAATAAAATACTATCATACAAATTGCGAGTAAAAATAAAATTCCTTGAGCAATGTTTATTGTAAAAGTTATAGATTGATTTACCAGACCTGTCGCAAAAGGTGATGAAGATTTTAAAATCCCTTCAATATTTACTATTTCCGGTATCCTGTGACCATAAAATTTATAAGTAAGTAAGAAATTCTGAATTAAATCGATTTTTTCCGGAAGAATATTAATCAAACCTTGAACTTGTTTTATTGCAACGAATATTATCGGTAAGAAAAATGCAATAGAAATAATTAATGTTCCCAATAACACCAAGGAGGTTGCAGTTGTACGTTTCATTTTCTTTTTTTCAAGTTTGTCCACAATAGGATTAAGCGAACTTGCGATAACAAAGGATGCGAAGAATAATAAGGCGACAACGGTTACTTGAGATAAGAACTTTAAAATAAGAAGCACAAGAATTAAAAAAATAACGTTTTTAGTTGTGAAATATTCTTTAAAGGGCATCACATACTCCTTCTTTCGAGCACATCATCAATTTGTCTTTGCAAATCTAATGCTAATTCCAATTCTTCGTTATTAATCACTTTCATATTCAATAAAATATCACCGAGTTTTAAATTTTCAAAATTTTGGATATCAAGTGCAACTCCTAAATCTTGCAGTGTAAGTTTACCGCATTGCATAAGAATTTCACCAATCTTTTGGTGTTCTTGCACATCTAACCAATCATTTATATCACTCATGCTCTTCATAAAAATTATTATAACAGAAGAAACCAAAATAATAAAGATTTATACTTTTTTAATGCAGAAAACTTCTTCATTTTCGAATATTTTATAAATTCCAAACCCTTGGAGGTTATATTTTGGATTATTTATAAGAGAATAACGTTGTTTGAATGTACCAAGACACAACATTTTATTTATTAAATTCAACCGAAGCAATAAAATCATTTTTTTTATTATCTTTTCGGGTTCTTTTTTCATTGTATAAGCATCAATTGCAATAAGGATATCAAATTTCCAATTTTGTGCAAGATATTTTGTTTTAAAAACAGAAATAAGATTGTCAACGTAATTAATTGTTTTATCTATATTATTAAAATTATCAAAATAAAGTATTAAAATATCATCCAAAATTTCTTTACTGCATTTATCCTGTTCAATACAGTTATAAAACTCTTCCAGGACTTCTTTTTCCTTTTCTTCGACCCCTTCTTTAAAATCTTTGTCAAAAAATTTGTCTTTTGATAAATTTGTTGCACAGAGTTTAATCATTACCAAGAACTTGTCATTTCTGGTTTCTGTCATAACATATTCCTGCTCAAGTCCCACATTGAAAATTTTTTCAGACTGCTGCTTTAAAAATCTGTGACTTTCATCATATTGTTTTTCAATCTTTCGGATAAATTTTACAATAGGTTTTATTCCCCAGGCAATAAACAATAAAATGAAAGTGGCAAGCAAAAACGAAAAATCCATTGTTATTTGGTCTATTGTCGTCGTTCTTGTATAGAAAGTATGGACAATATCTTTTATCTGATTAAAAAATGGGGCTGCAGGTTGAATAAATGTTGCTCCGGCAAGCTCCAAAAGCCAATAAAAAACTATCGAAAACGATAAAAAGACCAATGATACCTGTATAAACTTTAAAATATCAATTGAAGTCTTAAAAATTTTTTTACCTACTTCATAAAGCAATTGTCTATCAACCTCACATTGTCTGTCTTAACGGCTATTAAAACCAGCGTGTCATCATCTGCTTTTGTTTTATTTTCAAGTGTATTCTTATCAACAAATTCTAAGTATTCAAGCTCATGATGTTCGTTTAAAAAAGCAAAAGCTGTTTCGCCAAGGGCTTTTACATCCTGTATACCTTTATTATAACATGCTCTGATATTTGTGAGAATCTTATTTAAAACAAGTGCTTGCTTTCTGCCTTCTTCGGATAAATATTGATTTCTTGAACTCAGTGCGAGTCCGTTTTCATCGCGTACAATAGGACAGGAAACAATTTCAATCGGTATATTCAAATCCTGCACCATTTTTCTTATAATAACAAGCTGTTGGGCATCTTTTTGACCGAAAAACGCATAATCCGGCTGAACAATGTTAAAAAGTTTCATTACAACGGTGCAAACTCCGTCGAAATGCCCGGGTCTGGATTTACCGCAAAGTTTATCCGTGTAGAAAAACGGCGGGATTACGTAGGTGAAAAAATCGTTTGATAAACGAGATTGCTCCCTCCCCCCTTGAGGGGGAGGGTTGGGGTGGGGGGTATTTTCGTACATTTCGTTCTGGGACGGTGCAAAAACAATATCAACTCCGGCGTTTTTACACAACTCCAAGTCCGCTTCCAATGTTCTGGGATATTTATCCAAATCTTCGGCAGGTCCGAATTGAATGGGGTTTACAAACACAGAAACGACAGTTCTGTCACATTTTTTTAGGCTTTGTTTTATAAGGCTCAAGTGCCCTTGGTGTAAAGCTCCCATCGTAGGAACCAAACCAACGCTTAAACCTTCTTTTTTCCATTGTAATACTTCTTTTCTTATATCTGCTATTTTTGTTTTTAACATTTTGATGTTTCTTTATCTTTTATGCAACTTTTTTTAAAGGAATTATGGTAAGTTTATAACCTAATTCATTTAAAATATTTTTAATAGTTGATAATTTAGGTTCTGACTTAGACCTGAATATCTTGTATAGATGAGTTCTGCTTATGCCTGTGTTTTTAGCGAACTGTGTAACACTCCCTTGTGATTTGATAAGTAAATCCAAGGCAAGATTAAAGTGGGCTAAATCATTGTTTTCTAAAAATTCTTCCATTGCTACTTGAAAAAAAGCTAAAGCTTCTTGGGGATTTTTAAAATCTTCAAGTAAAAATTCTTCAAATGTTCTGGTCATTTTTTCTTTCCTTATAATCGTTTAGGTAAATATTTGCTTTTAACTGCTGGAAAACCTATCCTGAACTTGTTTAAGGACAACAGTACAAGAAGAAATCCACATAAGTCATCCCGAACTTGTTTCGGGATCTGTCCAACATACTACACTGGATAGATGCTGAAACAAGTTCAGCATGACGCCGATAGTTAATACTTGCTTGATTGCAAGTTGGTATAAGAATAGTCTATAAATAATGATTTGCTTCATATTCTTATTGTCGCACGCATAAGACAATTTGTCAAGCGTTACGAAATGTAAAGTTTAATTTTAATCCCTAAAATGCTGTTATAGCAATAAAAATATCATTTATATAGTTATTATATAATGAAAATGCGGAGAGTTTATTTAATACTAATAATAAATTGCAATCAATACGAAACTTAAGATAGAAAAGTAGGTTGGGTTTGACAAAGGGAACCGCCGAAGAAATGAGGCGTGTGACCCTGTCCTTCGAAAGAAGAGAGGAGCCAACCCAACAACAAAAAGTTAATACTTGATTGATTGTCATTTAATATAAGTTTAACAAAAAGTATGAAAGGAATTTGATATGCCGGGTGTAGGAAGAATCGAATTATTTTCCGGTGGAGTTGGAAGATATGTTCATTTAAAAGCTAGAGAAGCTGCTACTGCTTTAGCACAAGCAGCAAAAAGGTCTGCTTTGCCTAATGCCGAGCTTAATGCCAGATCTGCTGCCAAAGGACCATTAGCCGGAGTTGTTGGGGTACAAAATCACCGTAGATAAATAACAAAAAATATTTATTTAATATAAAAAGAGAAAGGAAGTATAAAATTATGAGAATTACACCTATTAACAATACTAATCTGCAAAAAAGGGATTATAATTCAAATTTTAAAAAAAATACAAATCCAAATTCCAATATTTCATTTGAAAAAATTTATTTAAGTGATAAATTTCTTGACGTTCTAAACAACGCTAGCAAAAACCATTATCTAGATGATTCCAAATTTTATGATTTAGTTGATTTAATGAGACAACTTAGCATTTGTAAAAAAAAAGGAGTTGGACATTTAGAACTCGGGTATGTTGATCAATATGTACAGACAAATTCAACAGCAGTTCTTGTTGCTCCAAATGGAGATGTAACTTCAACATTCATTAATAGAGGACCATTAAATGAAGTTATTGCTAAAGCTTTAAGATTCTTTTTAGGAGATAAGAATCCTCCAATCACTCCTTGCCAAGCTGGTGAAGTTTGGGGTGTATTTGAAGCTATGACTACTATGCTTCGTTATCATGGACAATTTGACAAATAATTAATCCCGCTTTACTGTAAGGAATGGATATTCAACTGCCGCAATTCTTCTTCCGTGAGCTTAAAAATTTCTTCTTCCGAAGGAAATCTGCCGTTTCGAATATCATCAATGTATTGCATTGCACTGTTTTGGATAAGCAAGTGTAAATCAGCGTATTTGCGGGCAAATTTTGGCGTGAAATCCGAGAATTTGCCGAAGATATCGTCTGAAACCAAAATTTGCCCGCTGCAATATCTTCCGGCACCGATTCCTATTGTAGGAATTGTAATATTTTCAGTAATATATTTTGCACTTTCTTCAGGCATCATTTCCAAAACCATTGCAAAAGCACCGGCTTGTTCCAGTTTTTTAGCTTGTTCAAGTATTTCCAAAGTCGCTTTGTAGGATTTTCCCTGGATATTATATCCGCCGATTGTGTTTAAATACTGAGGGGTAAAGCCTAAATGACCCATCACGGGTATACCTGATTGAGTGCATCTTCTGATAACTTCTAAGATATAATCGCTTGCACCTTCGACTTTTACTGCTTTAGCACCTACTTTTAACATTTCGCCTGCATTTTTAACGGCAGTTGCAACATCACTGTGATAACTCATAAAAGGCATATCTGTTACAACCAGTGCACGTTTTACGCCTATTGCAACGGCTTTTGTGAATATCCGCATTTCTTCCATGCCGACAGAATGAGTTGTTTCGTATCCCAGAGCGACCATAGCAAGCGAATCGCCGATTAAGACAATATCCACACCGGCTTCATCCAAGTATTTTGCCGTTGAGTAATCATAAGCGGTCAATGCCGTAATCTTTTGACCTTCATTTTTAAGTTTTTGAATTGTATTTACAGATATCTTTTTTACCATTTACCATTTACCTTTTACCTTTTTTGCTTACCCTCCCCTTGCGGGAGGGTCGAAATCTCTGATTTCGGGGAGGGGTTATTGTAATAAATTGCTGTTGGGCAAGAATGTCCGACCTACTATTTACTTTTTACTGTTTCCTCTTCCCTGTTTACCGTTCCTTGCTTACTGCTGACAGGAACCTTACGGTACCAGTGATAAATTGCTCTTGCAACACGGTTTGAACTGTGTCTGACAAAGCCTTCTTTGCTTTCTTCGATTAATTTTTTCGAAACAATTCTAACTCCCGTTTTCTTAACGTTATCAACATCAAGCTTAACGGGAAATGAATCTGCAAGTCTGTATTTCTCTGCAAGATTGTCAGGTAAACTGTTGTTTACCAAAACAGCATCAACAATATTTTTCCCGGCATGAGCAATTATTGCATTAATATGGTCTGAAACTTTATAACCGTCTGTCTCTCCCGGTTGTGTCATAATATTGCAGACATATATTTTATGAGCTGATGAATTTATAATTTCTTGAGAAATTTCTTTGATTAACAAATTAGGTATTACACTTGTGTAAAGACTTCCCGGACCCAAAATAATTAAATCTGCTTCTTTAATTGCATGAATTACATCCTCAAGGGGTTTACAGTCAGCAGGGTCTGTAAACAATCTTTTAACTCTGCCATGTGCTTGAGGGATATTAGATTCGCCTTTGATAATTCTGCCGTCTTCAAGTTCTGCAACAAGTTTCATGTCATCCAAAGTCGAAGGCAAAACCCTTCCTCTGATTGAAAGGACATTAGAGGATTCTTTAACCGCTCTTACCATATCACCGGTGATGGAACAAAGTGCTGACAGAAATAAATTACCGAAACTATGACCTTCAAGTCCTTCGCCTGTTTTAAAACGGTATTGAAACAGTTTTGTAACTAAATCTTCGTCATCTGCAAGTGCCGCAATACAATTTCTTATATCACCCGGAGGTAAAACACCCATTTCTTCACGCAAACGACCGGAACTTCCGCCGTCATCACCGACCGTAACAATTGCCGTTATGTTGTTTGTTATTTTTTTAATACCTTTCAAAAGCATTGAAAGACCTGTGCCGCCACCTACTACAACTATTTTAGGACCACGGTTTAATTTTCTTCTGCGGTATAAATTTTCAAGAATATTGCCTCTTTCCCTATCTGTACTTAAATCAAGCATTGACAAGTTAGTTTTCTGCCACCCTTTAAAGAATAAACCCATGCCGACAATTCCAACAGCTATGCCCACAAGTTTTGAAGGTGCTGCTGCCGCCACATATCTTATGAATTCCATTGTAAAAAATACCGGACGCATATTAAAGAAAATCATAGCACCCAATAAAATCAGCAATGAGCCGAAAAATATCATTGCAAACCATCTTTTCACTTGCAAACCCGGCAATAACCACCCTGCATTCTTCGGCATTTTTATATCTTTTGAAAATAAATTCTTCACTTCTATCATTTACCTTTTTCTTATTGGGGTAGAAACCCCAACCTACTAACTGTTTACATTGTTTACACCCATCCTGAACTTTCTACTTTAGAATAATTTACCGGTTTTGGAGTTATTAACTCATTTGCCTTCTTTATCAACTCAAGTGAAATTTTATCACTTGAAAAATGGATTGTATCGGCTTCCACAAAAGAAGTCCCTTGTACGTTATTATCAACTTGGGAATATTGTAAATACCTTTGAAGTCTCTTAGTCAACAAATCAAAATCAGCAATCTCCGCCCCGCTGTAATCTACTGTTCCGTCAACATTATAAACTTTATTTAATTTAATTTCCTTTGCAATCGGAATCTTTACAAAATCGCCGACTTTAGAAATAATATCACCCGAAGCTCCTACATAAGTAAGCCATTGGGAACATTTTTTAATCGCTCTTGCAATGGCACAAGAAAAAGTAAAGTTTTCGCTTGCAAGTCTATACATCGCCCCATGAGGTCTTACATGCTCGACTTCAAGTCCGTAAGCTTTTGCAAACGACATTATTGCCCCTACCTGATAGATAACAAGCGTTTCGGTTTCTTCTTCGGAAAGAGTTACTGCCCTTGAACCAAAACCTTGAATATCATTAAAACCTATGTGAGCACCGATTACAACATTTTTTTCTTTTGCTTGTAAAAGTGCATTCTTTATGGCAATCGGGTCTCCTGCATGAAAACCGGCAGAAATATTTACGGAACTTACATAATCAAGCAGCTCAAACTCCGCATCATTTTTATAAACCCCGAAACTTTGTGCCAAATCACAATTAAAGTCAATTGATGTAATCTTTTTAACATCTTTACTGTATTTATTATCTGAAATTTCTTGCATTTTTCCCCTCTTTTCACTTTTTACTTTATTATACTCCGTCAAGATATTTAATCCAGTCCTTTATAAAAGGTTAATATAGTGAATAGTGAATAGTGAATGTTGAATAGAAATTGAACAGGTGAACAGTTTTGTTTTCTACGCCTCTACGCTTCTAAGCATCTTGTCTTCTTTTCCATTTACTATTTACTATTTACCTTAAGTTCCCCTTCCCTTTTGTACAAACATAGTGTATAATGTTTATATATTGTGAAAGGATAGTAATGGGCAACGATTTCATTTTTATTTTCTTAGCTATTTTAATTATAACAGTGTTGGTTTATATCTTATACAAGATAATGTTAAGCACCGAAAGAGGCGGAGGAACGGAAAAAGAGCTTCAAATAACATCGGAAGAAATATTAACACAATTAACTATTTTGAATAAAGAAAAAAAATATCATATTGTTGAAAGTTTGGCAAAAAATTACCTTAGTAAAAAACCTCATGATACAAAAGTAAGAACAATTTTAGCCAAAGCACTTTATGCCTACGGTAATACTTATGATGCAATTGCTCAGGCAAAAACCGTAATCAAATATAAGCCCGACCGTTCAGATATGCGAATATTTTTGGCAAATTGTTACATGGAAACAAATCAGGTTAATGATGCAATAAATATTTTTCAAGAAATTCTGGATAAAGATCATGAAAATATTGTTGCTATAAAAGAACTTGCAAAAATATATTTT
>JAQVKX010000205.1 GCA_028694425.1 Candidatus Gastranaerophilales bacterium | reverse complement strand
ATAAGATAAAGGCATTAAAGCGAAGGGGGTTCGGATACAGGAACTGGCTGAATTTCGAGTATCGCATATACGCAGAATGCAATACCTAACTATATTTCACGAATTTGTCTGTTGAACCTTGAAATGTTTCAATGTTGAATTCCTTAGAAACAAGTGGTAGAATATGTTTTAGTAATTTATTTAGCGTTGATGATGATTTCGTCAATGTTAAACCCTCCTCAATACACTTGTATCGTAGGAGGGTTCTTTTTTACACCCCTATTTTCATGATACTAAATCTTTAGTTTTTATATAAGTAGAATATATTATTTATATAACATGAGGAAATTTCTAAATGGCAGATTTTTGGATATCGGATTACTCTCTACCACTTGCAAGCGGCTCAATACAAGGGCTGTTATCTGCTGTTACACCTACAGATAATTCTTTAGATATTGCAAGTGCTTTGGCGGGGATTGATCTGTCTTCCTTGCCGTATGGAGGAGGAGACAGCTCTTTACCGATTACAATGGGAGCTATTAGCAGTCTGCTTCCGGATTATAATCAAGCAGTGAGAGATGTTAACGAAGGATTAAGAATCGCTGCTCAATATGCAAGACCTGAACAACAGGGAACATCTTTATTTCTTATTCCTCAAGGGGAAATAACTCCTATAATACCGCAAAAAAGGAGGAAAAGATTGGTGTTGCCTAAACAGGAACCAAAAGCTCAACTACAGACACAACCGGAACAAAAACCTCAGCAAAAAATTCCGACGCTTTCTGACCAATTAAAATGTATACAATCACTTACAGATATGATATTTAAAATGTTTTTAACTCCAAGTAAAGAAACAAAAACAACGACACCGCCTGCTGAACCTGCTGCGGCATCACCAACAGAACCACCTGTAGAAGCACTTGCCCCAACGCCTGCAGCAGCTGAAAAACCTACAGATAAAAAAGACAATGAAATAGATAAAAAAATAGCAGATATAAGAGAACTAATCAAACAGCTAAAAGAAGCAATAAAAAAATATCGTGAATTGCCAAGTGATGTTAGTCAAGCGACTAAAACTGAACTTTATAATAAAATTACAAAATTGATAGGTGTAGACGTAAAAGTACAGGAAGAAGAAAAAGAATCACCAACACTAAAAAAAGAAATAGAAGAACTATTAAAATTATTAAAAAAAGGTTCTGAAGTAAATAAAATATCGGAAATATTAGAAATATTGGATTCAGGAACATATGATAAAAGTCCTGAATTATCGGAAGCATTATTGTTAAAAAAAGAAGTATTAGATATAGTTACAAGAGAGGTTCCACAAAACGATTTGGTACAATTATGGCGAGAAACTCCGTTAGATAGATTACAAGAAGCAGTAAAATCTGCAGTAGACCAGGTAAATAAAGCAAAAAAAGATACAAACCTAAAAACTTCCGCACAAACAGCAATAAATGCCGCCAGAGATGCTCTGGAAAAAGCTATACCTGCATATGATAAAAGTTCTGAAAAAACTGAAATACTTGATAAATTAAACAAATTAGAAATAACATTATATGAATAATTTTTAAAGTTTCTTGTCGGTGGGGTAGTAACCCCACACTAGGGTTATAAGTTGAATGTGTGAAAGGGTGAATGGGTGAATGGGTGAACAGTTTTGGTTTATAGGGTGATAGGGTGATAAGTTTATCAGTTCTGCAAGGTTGTTCGATTTTAGCTAAATAACCTATAATCCTATAACCTTATAACCTCATAAACTTCTTTTTCCTGTTCCCTGTTTACCACTTGCTTTTCACTTTTTGCCCTGTAACATTCCTTAACATTTCCTTCCTTGATATTAGCTGGTTTTCAGCCAACGTTAAAGTTTTTTGTAATAAAATAGCAATTTTTGACGGTATATTGTTTTTATATATATATAATATAATAGGTATATAAATAGGAGCTATAATGACTATGGGAAGCGAGAATTATTCATTAGGAATTAACCCTTTTAATGTAAATCCTTATTTGAGGGATATTTTTTCAATTTTAACACGACCTGCTACAGCAAACCCAAATCAACCGGGTTCGCTTTTTAATCCGGCATTTCAACAAAACCCGATAATTCAAGGATATTATAGTCCTCAATTTATGCCTTTTTCTTTTGGAGCATTACCTCCACAAGGAGCAATAGGGTATAATCCTTATAGCCCACGCGGGTTAGATTTAAATTCATTTTTAGGGGCAGGCTATAACATAATGCAAAGTATTCCTCCGGTATCGTTCAACGGATTACCTGCTCCAAACGGACAAAGTACAGCACAAAACAACGGAGGCTATACTATGCCAAAAGGTTCAGGCTTTTTCGATTTTATGAGTTGTGCTATGAATATCGGCACAAATGCAGTGCAAGATGCAAATCGATTAATGGGAGACTTTAAAGCAAATCCTGAAAAGTATTTAGGCAAATATGATAAAACCGATAAATCCGATGAAACGGACGAAACAGACAAAACCGGAGAAGATAAAGATTCCGTAGAGGAAGCACGCAAAGCAGTAGATGCTTTAACAGACGCTTTGACAGATTTAGAACTTAATTATATTACTATTGAAGGTTTTAAAAACAAAATAGATGACGCTAAAGCTTTGGTAGATAAAATACCTGATGATAATTCTGAAGGAATATCATTACAAAAAATACTAGAAAGATATCAGAAAATTTTAGATAATCATACAACAAAATCAACGACCAATGCAGAAGGTGATAAACCACAAAGTCCTACCCCCCCCTCTGGAAAGAAAAAAGGAAAAGAAGCAGGAGGAGGTACAAGACCGGGAACATCATCGGTACCGAAGACAGAACGAACATCAAAAGGGGAAGCAGCTCCGCAAAAGCCTTCGGAAGGAAGAGGAGTATCTTTAGGACAAGCAATTCAAGGACAGGGGCAATATGGGCAACCAAAACGTCCGAATAACTCAAAACCTGTTACGGATGAATTTGGACTTGATAAACCGAAAAAATCACAAGAACCCTATAAAAGATTTGGATTTGCACCAACCGGACAATTAGAAGGACCTGCTGATAAAATACATTAAGCTTTATAATCAAATCTGAAAAATTATACAAATTTAAGGAATTTAAAAATGTCATTAAATAACAGCATATCATCAATACTTTACATACCGACTTTTAACTATGGTGAAAGCAGAGCATTACCGCTTGCGGGCAGGTTGGTGGAAGGACTTTTACAAAATGCATTAGCTCTACAGGATGCTTGTATGGAATTTCCGCTTTTTAGTTCGAATATAGAGAATCAGCAATGTGCGGGAATAATTAATAATTTAATGAATGAAATAGCAATTACAAACCAACAGCTTAATTCTCTTTGGCAACTCCCCCCACCAATGCCATATAACGGAATGAATTGTCCTATAATCCCTATGCCACAGGCACCTATGCCTCAGGCAGCGGATTCGTTTCCTTGGTTTTTATTTAATTTGCCTGCACCGGCAGAACAGCAACAGATC
>JAQVKX010000204.1 GCA_028694425.1 Candidatus Gastranaerophilales bacterium | reverse complement strand
CAAGTATTGAGCCTGAAAAACATATGCTTTTGGTTCCTCATGAAAATAAACCGTCAATGATTGCAAAGGTTGCAACCGTAATCGGCGAACACGGAATTAACAAAAACCACATGCACGTTGTTCAAAAACCCGGGGATAAGTCCTTGATGGTAATTAATACCGATTGTGCGGTTGAAAAAGATGTGATTAATCAAATCGAAAAAATCGATGGCGTTTCAGTATCAAAATACGTTAAGTTAACTGCTTAAGATTTTTATTATTCAACGCCTCGTGAATTTCTTTCATTAATTGAACGTCATCCGTTTGGCGTGCTTTAGCGAGTGCTTTTTTATATAATTTTTGTGCCTTTGCAGGGTTTTTATAATCCTGCATCAGTTCTGCTGCACGTTTATAATTTATTGCGACTTTTTGAGGAAGATTGGCATCTTCATATTCTTTAATCGCCCCACAGTAATACTTTAAAGCTTTTTGCGGCTCATTAAATCTATCATAAGCATTTGCAATATTACTTGAAATAAATCCTTTAATTTTTGTGTTATCGGTTTGAGCAGATAACAAATCAGCTTCCAAAAGAAAATCAAAGGCTTCTTTTTTGTATTCATCGGAATAAATATTTCCGATTTTTGTCAGAGAAGTTGACTGGGCTATTAAATTTTCGCTTACGCCGGCATAAGAAATTGAACTCATATAATGATTTATTGCGGATTCAAACTGTGCAACATCATCATAAATTTGTGCCATTGAATAATGTGCTTTTGTTTTTACGTTCAAATCGTTTGTAACAGTCAAAGACTTGTTATAACTTGTAAGTGCTTGAACGAGATAATCATTTTTATCATAAATTTTACCGATTTCATAAAGGATTTTTGATTCTGTTTCTTTATCTTCTACTTCAATTGCCCTGTCCAAAGCTTCTTTAAATAATTCCATGGCTCTTTTGGAATTATTTGCATAACAGTATTTTTTTGCTTGAATAAAAAGCGATTTCAACTTTTCATCTTGAGGAATATTTATTGATTTTTCTTCTTCCTCTTGTTTTTCTTCCTCGTCTTCACTTTGTGAATTGCCGTTTTCGTCATCTTCATGCTGTTGATTGGGGAATTTAACAAGAAAATTCGGGTTAATCTCTTCTTCATTAAATCTGTAATTAATTTGCTGCAGGAACAGTGCATCAATCCAGTTTTCTACAACTTTGGAAGGTCTTTGAAGGGTTTCTGTTATGTAATTATCAAGAAGGGTTGAAGCGTTTTTTAAATTTGAACGAACAATTTTTATATCGGGGTTATCTTTTTTTACTTGTTTTTCAACCAATTGCAAATAAGCATTTACTTCATCCGTAAGCTCGGGTGAAGCACCTATTGCCTTTGTTGTCCCTCTGAAATCCTTTAAAATTTGAGCAATATTAACGGTAGCACTTTTTAATGTTGCATCACGGGAAGCAACAGCTTGCTGATGAACAGCTTTGGACTCAACTAATTGTTGTTGAATAGTTTTTCTTTCATTAGAATTAATTTGATATTCAGGCTCGTTGTTTTGGGCATTTTGGGTATGCTGCGACTGAGAGGACTCTTCATCTTCTTTTTTTCCAAGACTTTTGGTATTATTTGTTAAAAAATACGGTCTTTGCCTGACTGCTGTAATCATTTAATGATACCCTTCCATAAAACCTTCTCTTAAGATATTTTTCGGTAAAATCCTGCCGTTTCCTCAGTATTAAGGTATTAATTCATCCGATTGTATGATATGGTTTGTCTTTTGTTTAATGAATTTTGAGGATAAGTCAATTCTTAAAATTAGGAATTTTCTAAAAGTAAATAAGTGATTAAGAAGGTGAATGGGTGAATGGGTGAATGGGTGAACAGTTTAAAAGTGAACAGTGAGCTGAAATTTTACTATTTACTATTTACTATTTACTATTCCCTGTTCCCCGTTCCCTGTTAATTCTTTTCATGTTAAAATCATACACATGAATAAAATTTTAATAATCCGCTTAACTTCATTGGGAGACGTGATTTTTACAATTCCGCTTGCTTGTGCTCTGAAAAATCATGACCCCGATACAAAAATCGGCTGGTTAGTTGCAGAAAAAGGGTTAGAACTTGTTAAAAATAATCCCTGCGTTGACAATTGCCACTTCGTTCCGCTTGCCGAATGGAAAAAACATCCGTTTTCTCTAAAAACACTAAAAGAATTTATACAAGTTGTAAAAGAAATTCGCAAAGAACAATACGACATTGCTTTTGATTGTCAACAAATGTTAAAAAGCCTCTTTCTGTTTGAGTTTTGCGGTGCAAAACGCAGAATAACTTTCAAAGATGCCCGTGAATTGTCAAATTTAGGCGGAAATGAATTTATCACACCTAAAAAACCTTTCAGGGATTTTGAGTATCATATTGTTGAAAGAAATTTGGATTTTGCGAGACATTTGGGAGTTAATTCTTCTGAATTACAGTTCTCGCTACCGGAAATTTCCCAAAAAGCCAAAACCGGAATTGATGAACTGACTAAAAGTTTGGATAAATCAAAGCCGATGGTTGTCCTTTCTCCTGCTACTACCTGGGAAAATAAACATTGGGCAGAAGAAAATTGGGCAAATGTAATTGAAGCTATTCACGCTAAATGTAATTTGGTTTTTACAGGCACAGATAAGGATACAGCAATATTAGACAGCATTTTAGCAAAAACAAACGAGAATATTAACTATTTGAATTTAATCGGCAAAACCAATGTTGAAGAACTTCGGGAATTATTTTTACGTGCAAAAGTTGTAATAAGCCCTGATTCAGGAAGTGCTTATCTGGCATGGGCAAGCCAAAAACCTGCCGTTATTACAATATTTACCTGTACTCCGCCAAAAAGATTTGGAGCTTACGGTAATGATGAAAAATATTTCTCTCTCGGCTCAAACTTGCCTTGCCAACCTTGTTTCAAGAAAACTTGCCATTTACGGGGAAATAAAAATGTCTGCAGAAAATCCCCAAAACCAAATAAAATTATAAAAATTGTAAATAATTTATTACAATAAGCCCCCTTTTTTTTAATGACTGGTGTATACTGTAATATGTAATAAAAGTGAATAGTAAATGGTAAATAGAAGACAAGATGCATGGAGGCGTAGAGGCGTAGTTTTTAAACGAAACTGTTCACCTATTCACCTGTTCACCTTATAACCTAATTTGTAAGGTGGGCATACTTGCCCACCAACATAAAGTAAAAAAGCACTTATTCACTTATTCACTTATTCACCTAATCACTTAATCACTTTACAAAAGAGGACTAATGGGTTTTTTCGACAAATTTAAGGACTTTCAAAACCAAATTTCGGAAATTGAAAACAGCATTTATACAAACAAAAAAGATTTTTTGGAAATCTATGAAAGAACATTCAACTGGAAAAGGAAATATCTGAAAGAACTAAAGAATTAGACATTGCTAACCAGAGAATGTTAACTTTACAGCATGTTTGGGAGATGATGAATTCTTCAACACCTTTATCAAGCGTGCTTGAAGCAATCGTTAAG
>JAQVKX010000203.1 GCA_028694425.1 Candidatus Gastranaerophilales bacterium | reverse complement strand
TTTTTCGCAATTTTTCAAATCCGACCTAAGAAGTGCTAATCCCATACCGGCTGCGGGATAGCCGGCGGTATGGGATTAAGCCGGACAACGGAGATTGCGAGAAAAATTTTAATTTTTCCGCAAGCTCGTAACTAATTATTTGACTTTTACAATTGCGAGGATGGAATTTATTCCCGACGAAGCAATCCCAAAAATCTTCTTTTTATTTTGAGAGGAGTATGAGTTTACGGAAAAAGTTCCTTTTTCCTGTAAACTCTGATGTCCGGTTTCAAACCTTGCCGCCGGCTTCTTGAATTATTCGCCGTTGAACGGGCTACGGGCAAAAGCGTCGTTTTGCCCTTTCGCCCTCCGGCGAAAATTCGCTATCCCGCAGCCGGCAAGGTTTTCACACTTCTAAGGTCGCATACGGAAAAGTCTCAATTTTTATCAAAATTGGACTTTTTCCGTATGCTCTATAGTTATTTAAAATAACTCCTTTGGTGTTGGTTTTTACCAATGATTTTTTATTAAACCTACCCTACCATTGGTATTATGCAATACTTAAACAAACTTTCTTTATACGTTAAAAAGCGAAGAAAAGCTTTGGGAATATCTTTGAACCGATTTTGTATTGATAACGAAATTGATTCTTCATGCTTGAGCAAATTTGAAAATCAAAAACAACAGGTTTTAACTTCTACTCTGATAAAAATCGCTAAGGGTTTCAATCAGACTCTTGCGGAATTTTTGGCTGATTTTGAAAAAGAAATAAAAATATGATTAGGAATACCTTAAACTCGGTCGTGCAGAAAAAGTTTTTTTTAATGTTTTTTACTTCAGTAATCTACATTGCAGGGCTTTTTGCTTATTTTGCCGACAATGCCGTTATAACTGCTTTTATCATAATGACTTTAGGAATTTTTGCCATTGCTAAAAATTATTTATCTCCAAAACTGATTTTATTTTGGTATTTTGTTTTTTTCTTTGCATTTTTTAATGCAAGTTTAAGGGTTAAAAACTCTGATGCTTTGTATCAGATTGCACCCCAAAATGCTTTAATTGAAGGTCAAATTGTCTTAATTCATCAAAAAATTAATGAAAAAACAAAGTTCTTCTTTAATGTTTCAAAAATCAATTACAATGGCGAAGAGAAAAATGTAACGGCAAAAACACTTGTAACATTGAATAATCCTCAATGTGATTTAAATATAGGTGATTTTTTAAGCATTAACGGTAAATTAAGAACGCCTTTTGAAGCCTCAAATCCGTCACAGTTTGATTACGGAAAATATTTAAAGAATTTTGATATTTTTACGGTTTTTTATGCAAATGAATATAAACCCTTGAATATAAAATTATCCTTTAAATGGAATTTTTTGCAAGGTTTGAATAATCTTCGAAATAATATTATCCAAGCACATGCCAAGTATTTAAAAAGCCCGAATTTAGAACTTCTGGGCGGAGTGGTCTTTGGAGATGATGCTGTTTCTACACCTGAAGAGATTAAAACATCTTTTAAAAACTCAGGTCTGCTGCATTTATTGGCGGCTTCGGGGATGAACGTTGCATTGATTTACGGAATTTGGTTTTTTCTCCTGAGGAAATTAAAAGTGCCTTTTAATATAACTGTTTCCAGCGGAATTTTTATTGTTATATTTTACGCAATGATGACAGGGCTTGGACCTTCGGTAATTCGTGCTGCTTTTATGCTTATTTTTATATTGGTTGGAAAGCTGATTGACCGCGATACACACAGTATTTCTCTTCTGTCTTTTGTTGCTTTACTGATGCTTATTTATAATCCGGCTTATATAAATGATGTAGGATTTCAGCTTTCTTTTCTGGTAACATTCGGACTTTTATTAACCGGACCGATTATATTTGAGAACATAAAATCCATGCCAAACTGGCTTTCCGGTGCTATATTTGTTCCAATCATTGCTCAAATTTGGGTGGCTCCGATTCAAATGTATTATTTTAATTCATTTAGTCTGTACTCGGTATTTGCAAATATACTTGTTCTGCCGTTTGTAACGATAATAAGTTTTGGCGGTTTTACCGGTGCCGTTTTAGCAATAATAAAACCTCTTGCCGACAGTGTTTGTTTTGTTTTTGATTTGATTTTGAATCCTGTTTTAAACATTACCGTGGCAATATCGAATTATTTTTCCAATCTGCCTCATTCACTTATCCAAATGCTTCAGCCAAGTCTTTTACAGATATTTTTATATTACGGAATTGTTTTGTTGATTACTTTAATTCTCAAAATAGGTAAAAATAAAGGTTTAATAATAACTTTAAGTTCTTTATGCTTACTTTTGTCGATTTCTTGGATTAAATTCCCGGACAAAAGTTTTGAAACAATTATATTTGACGTCCAAAATGCCGATGCGTTTTTGATTAAAACGCCCAAAAACAAGTATTTTCTTATAGATAGCGGTAAGATAGGTTACAAAGGCGGTAAAACTCAGGCAAAAGCAATTGTTCTTGAATATTTAAAAGATAACGGAATAAAAAATATTGAAGGGCTTATCATAACTCACTTTGACTCTGACCATGCAGGCGGTGCTATTGATTTAATTGAAAATTTAAACATAAAAAATATTTATGTAAATTCTTTAAATGATAAATCAACTTTAGCAAAAAAGATTTATCTAAAAGGAAAAAACAAGGTTAAGCAAGCAAAAAACAATGAAATTATTTACCAAGAAGGTAAATTAATAATAAAAAACTTTACGGCAAATTTGCATGGTCAAGAGTTTGAGAATGAAAATTCAATTATCACTCTTATTTCTGACGGAAATTTTGATGAATTATTTATGGGAGATGCAGGTATAGTTGCATTTGACAAGCTTAAAAATTACTTGCCAAATGATATTGAAATTTTAAAAATCGGGCATCATGGTGCAAAAAACGTTGTTAATAAAGAGTTTTTAGATAGAATTAATCCTGAAATTGCAATTGTTTCAACGGGAATAAACAATTACGGACATCCAAACGGGGTTACACTCAATATTTTGGAGCAGCATAAAGTAAAAATTCTTAGAACCGACAGGCAAAATGCTATTAAAATCAATGAAGAAGCTGGACAATATAAGATTTATACATATAATAAAAATTGGGAGTTAATCAAAAATGATAAAATCTTTTAAATGCAAAGAAACTGAAAAGATATTAGTAATGATAGCAATAATCCGGCAAGGTAAAAACATCTTATGTCATTGCGAGGAGGGGTAAAATTAAATGCGGCATTGAGATTTGAGCGATGCCCCCCGACGCGGCAATCCAAAAAGTTGATAAGTTGATAAGTCGATAAGTTGAGAAGTTGAAAAATAACCTATAACCTTATCACCCTATAAACCTATAAATTGCTTTTCCCCTTTTCCCTTTACCCTTTCCCTTTTTTTTGGATTGCTTCGTCGTTACCCTTCGGGTATCTCCTCGCAATGACATGGTTCTTATTTACCTTTCAAGTATTTACTAATGGTAAAATTTTATTAAAAAAATATTAATTATACGTTGTACAGTATCTACTCAGGTCAAATCAATTATGGTTAAAACGTACGCCCAGT
>JAQVKX010000033.1 GCA_028694425.1 Candidatus Gastranaerophilales bacterium | reverse complement strand
TCCGTAAATTAATACTTTCTCATTTTCGACATCAAGGTTAAAAGCCTTGAACTGTCTAAGTTTTAATATTTTATTTATATCCATGATTAATTATATTAACACTTCATGGATTTTTCGCAAGAACCGTGCTTACGCACGTAGCATTATGCTTTGCTGGTAAACAGTGTGAAGAAGTTAAGCTTAAAGGTGTATAAACGCTCTCCATCAAATTATAAACTAAGTCCGTATCCGAAGTTTTTAAGTGCCTTGCTGTTTTTTCGCCAATCTTTTTCGACCTTTACATTTAATTCAAGATAAACTTTTTTCTCAACAATTTCTTCAAGTTCAAGTCGGGCCTCAGTACCTATTTTTTTAAGTAAAGAACCGCCTTTTCCGATTAAAATCCCTTTTTGGCTTTTTGTTTCACAGTAAATTGAGGCATAAATCCTGTCTATTTTGTCTTTGTCTTCATATTTCTCAATCAAAACAGCAACAGAATGAGGAATTTCTTCTTTTGTATTTATTAAAATTTTTTCTCTGATAATTTCTTGGGCAACATCTCTCATTGTTTCTTCTGTTACAACGTCTTCGGGATAAAGCATTTCACCTTCGGGTAACAGTTTTAAGATACTTTGAATTAAAATATCTTTGTTTTTTCCTGTTTTGGCGGATATCTTAATTGGTGAACAGTGAGCAGTGAGCAGTGAACAGTTAAAAATATTTTTATAAGTAAGAATATTTTCTTCTATTTTTTGAGGATTTTTTACTTTATCAATTTTATTTAATACAAGTAAAATCGGTACTTTAACCTGACTTAAGATATTTTCTGCAATCCATTTGTCACCTTTGCCTGCAGGTTCTGAGCCGTCAACCAAAAACAAGACCAAATCGGCATCAGGAACGGAAATTTTTGCTTCATCAAGCAAAAATTTTCCGAATTTGTTAATGGGTTTATGAATTCCCGGTGTATCAATGAAAACAATTTGACCTTCACCGGTTGTTAAAATCCCTTTAATTCTTTTTCTTGTTGTTTGAGCTTTATCTGTTGCAATAACAATTTTCTGACCCAAAATTTGGTTCAAAAGAGTTGACTTTCCGACATTTGGTCTGCCTATTATTGCTACAAATCCTGATTTAAATTTAGACATATTATTTCACACAACGAGCCTTACCTCCGTAACTCTTATCCATGCCACTCGGTATAAGCTCACTAGTCGTACTGAAATGCACATGCCAAGCTTTGCTTTGAGGGGTAGTATATTCATCAGATGTCCAATAATAGAAAATACTGTTCATACCGGCTGTATTCCCGCCTCTTTTAAAATTATCACGAATTTCTAAAAGCTCCGTTTTGCTAGGCAACCTCATACCTTTTAAGTCACATACTTTTTTTGCTGCTGCCCAAGCATTATTTGAACAGAAAGAATTAGCTGTTAAATTTGTATCATACGTTGTATCAGTACATGTATCTATTCTTGTATAGGCAGTATCGCTTGTCTCGACACATATACTTCCTATTTGTGCTCCCGTACAAGCAGATACTGAAGCATTAAATAATTTTATATCTTTATCGACTTGGTTTGGACCTTTAGAACCGTTTACATCATACACCATCGAAAAACATGATGCTGCTGAACTTGCGGTATATTTTTGTGTTATACTTGCCGCATCGGAATTATATGATGAACCGGATGATACATTATACCAATCAGGAGGAGTGCAAGTCGGGTCATATGCAACTATTGCGTTTACTCCATCCGATAGTTGTGCTCCGGTAATTGCACTTGTATTTGTGGTTTTACCAATACTTGCTCCGGTAGTCAAAGATGAAGTATTTATTGTATCTCCCGAACTTGTTTTAAATGATGAAACAAAACAATCGGTTAGATTTGATGAAGTACATCTTTTCGATAATTTTAAGTATTTTTGTACATTATCCAAAAAAGCTTCATTAGTAGAATAACCTGTCAAAATTTGATTGGCATTCATTTGTTTTGCTACTTCATCCAACCTTGCTTCAAAATTATCTTTTTGTTTTGCCCACGCTGTTACATTAGAATTGCCTAAAAAAGCGGGAAGTACATAAATTCCGACTATACCTATTATTGTCATTGCAATTATTATGTCACATATGGTTATTGCTTTTTTAAATTTATTCATAATTTCATCCTTTTTTTAATTAATTTACTTTATTTTACACAACGAGCACTGTTCGTATTATTTTTACCGGTATTGGCAATAGAACCGGTTGCAAAGTCTATATTCCATTTATTACTGCTATCAATATAACCTGTAGACGACCAATACACTTCTGTACTCATATTAACCGTATTACCATCATTAATATAATTATTATAAAGAGTTTCAAGTTCTGTTTTTGTCGGTAATCTCATACTCTTATCTAAACAGGCTTTTACAGCCCCTGCCCAATTGTTGTTTGCACAATGGGTATTATATGTCAAAGTACTGTCATAAGTGCTATCTTGGCAAGTATTTATGACAGCATAATTTGTATTGTCTTTATCCACGCATAAATCACCGGTAACGATACCCGAACACCCTGATAAAGTTGCATTAAGAACTTGGATATCTTTATCTATTTGATTTGGTTGTTTTGCTCCGTTTACATCATACACTACAGCAAAACACGCTAATGCCGGAAAATTTTTATCCGTAGGTGGAGCCACACAACTTGCATTATATGCTATTATTGCATTTATGCCGTTAGTAAATTGTGCTCCCACAAGTGTACTTGTATTATTTATTTTGCCTAAACTTTCGCCCGTATTCAATCCGTAAGTGTTTACTACACCTGTTCCATCGGCGGTTTTAAACGTAGGAACAAAACAATCGGTTAAATTTGAAGAGGTACATTTTTTATTAATCCTCATATATTTTTGAATGTTGTCTAAAAACACTTCATTTGTTGAATGCCCGAATAAAGTTCCTGCTACACTCATTTGCTTGGCTGTTTCTTCCAATCTTTTTTTAAAATCATCTTTTTGCTTTGCCCAGGCTGTAACATTAGAATTTCCCATTGAATAAGGAATTATATAAATCGCAAATACACTGACTATACAAAGTGCAAGTATTATTTCGCATATAGTTAATGCTTTTTTTAACTTCATTTAATCCTCGTTGATTATAAATATTTTTTAAGTATACCAATCCGGTTGGTAAAAAACAAATTTGTTAAAAATCTTAATTATAAGTACTCTTTTTATTATATAATAAAAATCATGAACCAAAAGAATATTTTATTTATATTTGGAACACGCCCGGAGGTTATTAAACTCGCACCGGTTATTTTGGAGTTAAAAAAATACCCGCGGGATTATAATGTAATGATTTGCAATACTGAACAACAAAGGGAGTTATCAAATCAAACTCTTTCTTATTTCGGGCTTAAAGCGGATATAAATTTGGATTGTATGAGAGAAAATCAATCTTTGGCCGGTGTTCAAGCCAGAATTTTAAATTCTTTGGATAAGATTTTTGCGGAAAACAAAATTGATGCGACAATTGTTCAGGGTGATACAATAACGGTTTTGACAGGTTCATTGATAAGTTTCTATCATAAAGTTCCTGTTTTCCATGTTGAAGCAGGTTTGCGTTCATATGATATTTTTGAACCTTTTCCGGAAGAAATTATGCGGCAGATGACAAGCCGTGTTGCCCGGCTTCATTTTGCACCAACCGAAGCAAATAAAACTGCTTTATTAAAGGAAAATATTGAAGAAAATAAAATCTTTACAGTAGGAAATACTGTTATAGATGCTTTATTTTGTCTCGCTGAAGAAACAATGAAAAAAGCCGAAAAATTTTTCAATTTTGAAATTAATCCCGAAAAACTTGTTCTAATAACTGTTCACAGAAGAGAAAACCATGGCGAAAGACTGGATAGGATTTTAAATGCGATTTCAGATTTAGCCCAAAAATATTCAGACCATACATTTATTTTACCTGTACACCCTAATCCGAATGTTAAAAATAAAGTTCATGCAAAATTTGAACAATTTAAAAACATCCACCTTTTAAAGCCCTTGGATTATCCAAATTTGGTTTATTTGATGAAAAATGCAAAGCTAATTCTTACAGATTCGGGCGGGATACAGGAAGAAGCACCGTCATTTGGCTGTCCGACCCTTGTAATGCGTTATGAAACCGAACGTCAGGAAGGTATTGAGGCAGGAGTTTCAATTTTGGTCGGTGCAGATTATGACAAAATAATTTCAGAAAGCGAAAAAATTCTTTCCAATGAAAAATCTCAAACACGCTTGAAAGCCCACAACCCTTATGGTGATGGAAAATCTTCAGTGAGGATAGAAGAGATTATCAGAAATTATAAAAAACATAAGTAATTTTTAATTATCGCAAAATTTAATATACTCACAGGTTTTGCAGCGTTCTTTATTGCATTGGAATACATTTGAATTTATTGCAAAGTCAATTTTTTTACAGGTAGATAAAATTTTTTCTTCATATTGTTTTTTTAAGTTATCTGTAAATAGAATTTCTTTTTCTGTATTGTTTTTTAAGCCCAAATAAACAAATTTAAGTGATTTATAGCCGCCTTTTTTATTTAAAAATTTGTCCGCACAGAGCAGATAAACAATTGTCTGAAAATCCTGTTCGGGATTTTGCGGAATATTCCCGGTTTTGTAGTCTAAAATGAAGAAGTGAGAAGTGAGAGGTGAGAGATGAGAAGAAATGTCTTCAGATGCATAGATATCTAGAGATACTTCCTGTCCCTCCCTTGCGGAGGGACCGAAATCTCTGATTTCGAGGGAGGGTAACGTTGCCTCTTTGCCTCTTTGCCTCTTTGCCTCTTCTCCTGTTCCCTGTTCCCTGTTTCCTGTTCCCTCCGCTACAAGTGCATCAAGTCGTCCGCCTACCCAGTACTTCCCGATTTTACACGACAAATTATATTCGGTATTGACCACATTCAACTGAAAATATTTACTTGATTTTAAAGAATCCCAAGTTATTTTTTCATCAGGGGTTAAAACTTCTTCAAGCTTTTCTATATTTTCGCCGCTCAGATAATAATTTGCCAATGCGTGGATTTTTTTACCTTTTTCAAATATTTCTGACGGTTGCGGCACAGAAAGTTTTTGAATGTATTTAAAAAAGAATTTTTTCTGACATTCATCAAAAGTCTTTAACATATTTGGTGAAAAATTGTTCATGTTATACATACCACAACTATCAAGTAACTAAAATTTTTTTAATTTTATTAATTAAAACCTCGGCTTCGTTCATACTAAGTTTTAATTTTTCGGCATTTGGTTTAAATGAAAAAGTATAATCGGATTTTTGTCTAAACTCATATGTTTCAACATAAATTTTAGCTATTTCTTTAGGGAGTATCTCAGTCTTTACATATTCTCTATTAAACCAACCCAGAAGTTGTGAATGCTTAGAAGTGATAAAGCCTTTTGATTTTGCAAGAGCATTTACGGCATAGAAAATTGCATAATATAACCTGTTTTGAGCAGATTGAAGGCAATTCATTTTTATATTAATTTCAGCTTCTCTTAGTGCTTCTTCTGACTTTAATAACCAATTATCAATAATGATTTTATCTTGCATAATAAATACCTTTTTTTATTTCATTAAAATATAAAGGATCTTCATTTAAACATTCCAATGTCATTCTCTGAAAATCCACAACTACATTAAATTCCAAATCTAAATCAAGGATTTTCATTGAAATAGAATCATCAAAATCTTTATTATTTTTAAATACCCCTACAATATCTATATCACTGTCTTTTTTTGCTTTTCCGCTAACTTGAGAACCATATAAATATAATCCGATAAAATCATTGTATTCTCGGAGCTTGTCTCTTAATTTAAGTGCTATTTTTTCTACTTTATTCATATATCAATTATAAATGATTTATTTTATTTTACAAGTTTGTTGAATTTTTTGAAAATAAATGATAAAATATCATTTATGAGTAACGATTATTTAATTGAAAAATTAGATTCTATAAGAAACTAAATGTCCCATATTTGGGGTGGTATATTTATAATGGGTGGTGGCGTTTTTACGGTCGCTACTACTGATATGACAATATTGAAATTATTATTTATTGTTTTAGGAATAATAATGACTTTATTGTTTATAAATGCTTATTTCATACGTAAAACAGAGCTTATGCGTATATTAAATAAGCTTAAAGAGGAAGGAGAAGATTTAAAATGAATATACAAATTATTGCACAAGTTTTTGTTGGTATTTCATTGATTGTAATGTGTGCTTTTTATTTATATAAAGAGCATCAGCTAAATAAAGCAGATAAATTTTTAAAATAAACAGGTTTTTTAAATAATTTTAAACATCACACTAGGTTCGGGGACTTTAGAGTATCTTTCGGTTTTGTTTGCTGTTATGTATAACTTACGCTTTGCTCTGGTTATGGCAACGTACATTAAACGCATGTTTTCAGCTAATAAAAACTCTTTAAGTTCGTCATCGGTTTTTGGTTTATAAGTAGGGCTAAATTCTCTGATATCTTCCATAAAACGGGTATTTTTCTTTAAGGTTATGTTTTCAAATGTCAGCGGCAGACTTTTTTCAGTCATTTCGGGCAGGAATACGTAATCAAATTCGTCGCCTTTTGATTTATGGAGCGTCATAATTTGCACTTTCCCTTCAAGGATTTCCCTGTCGGATTTATCTTCTTCAGAAAAGAACTTAAATCCGCTTAAATTAGGCTTTTTAGCTAATTCGCCAAGCCTTTCGATAAGAGTTGAATATTTTTTGTAAGATATACTCAGGCGTTTTATTAAAGTAGAAATCAGGTAGACATTAGATTTTTCAATATCTGAACTGTTATAGTAATAAAGCCCGATTTTTATGGCAAGTTCTTCAACGGGAAGAGAAGAGAAGCTCAACCAGTAAATTAAATCCCAGTAAAATTCGACTAAATCAGAATTTGCAATATCGTCAGCACTCATTTCGGGAAGAGGTTTTTCACAATTTTTAATTGTTTGGTATAAATTTGACTTATAATGCCCCAGTTCTGCTAAAATGTCATAATTATCCGCAATATTTTCATTATTGAACGGATTTAAAATGATTTTTAAAATTGCAAAAATCGTCCTGAAAATTCCTTTTTGTTCCAGGGATTCGCTTCTGGTAATGGTTTTCATCCCTGCATTGTTTACAAATTTTGTCCAGTTGGCGACCTGATAATTGCTTCTAAGTAGTATTCCTACGGTTGCTTTAGGATTTTTTTCAAATATTTTTTTAATTTGTTTAAGAATATAATTTTTTTCAACAAATTCATTTTCAAGAATTAGCGGAACAATTGCGTTTTTTTCGTCGGGATTTTTACCGTCAACCGGCTGCATAAAAATTTTGTAAAAAGCATTTTTAGTTTTCGGTTTTTTTTCGGCATAAGTAATCAGAGTATTTGCAAGAGTCCAAACATCTTTTGTACAGCGTTGCGAACGATTCATGCTTACTTTTATTTCGCTTGTTTCAATGAAATTCCTGAAACCTTCTACATCCGCATTTGAAAAAGTTGTTGTAATTGCCTGATTAACATCTCCGCAGCGGATTAGGTTTTTGTGCTTTGAACTTAAAAGCTCAATCAGTCTCTGTTGGACAGCTGAAGAATCTTGAGCTTCGTCTTCAATGACATAATGACAGAGTTCTTGGTAATACGCTAAAATATCAGGATTTTCTTCTAAAAGCTTAACCGAAAACAAAAGCATATCGTCATAATCAATCAAATTGTTACTTTGCAAAACTTTGTTGTATTCGTTGAAAAATTCGAGAAAATTGACTATTTTTTTGTCTTTAGGGATTGTTTTTATTAACCCCTCACCCAATTTTTCTAACACTTGAGAGTTAAAACTCTCAAGTGTTGAAAAATCCCCTCTCCCCCAAGGGGCGAGGGTACAATCCCTTCCGCTAATTTTTAGAACCGAGACGGCACGGTCAAAATCGTCAAGTTCTGTTTTTTTAATATCAAATTTTGCCGCAATTTCTCGCAAAATTCTTGAACGCTGTGTATCGTCACAGATTTCAAAGTCGGCATTAAGTCCGAGTTTTTCAAAATTGGCGTTTTCTTTCAAAATTTTAAGTGCAAGCCCATGGATTGTGCTGATATTTGGGAGCTGCGAAAGTTCCTGATTAGCGTTTTGAATTCTTTCGCGGAAATTTCTTGCTGCAGATTCCATATAAGTCAGTACAAAAATGTTTTCCGGATTTACACCGTCACTTAAAAGTTTTATGATAAGTGCCAGTAAAATGGTTGTTTTTCCCGCACCGGGTACGGCGGAAATCGCCATTTTACCTTTTTTATAATCTAAAACAGATTTTTGATCATCACGAGGCGTAATCGGTTTGCTTTTAATCAGGATTTTTTCATCCCCGTGACTTAAATATTTTTCAATCCCGCCAAAGTTTTCTATACCGTTTCCGTCAAACAAGCTGGCATAAGTATTAATTTTTTTGTTCGAACAAAGAGTTAGTTTCCTCAGGATTCTTGCTGTTTTTTGTCTGCTCAATTCAATGTTGTCCTGAAGTGTATATTCAGGTTTATCCCAGCCGGCTTGAAAAACCCAGGCGTTATATAGCGGTCCTGTATCGTTTTTTATCCATTCATCCGAAGAAACATCAAACCAGAATTGGTATTTTGTCATAATTTGATTGTCGATAATCTTTTGCGGAGTAGCGATAACAAGGTCATTGTCTTGGATTTCAAGTATAGAATAAGGGTTTTCTGCAATAATAGAGTTTTCTATCTGATTAATTATCTCCGATTTTTTTATGTCGGTAAAAACACTTTCAAAATCCTCAATTTGTTTGATAAAGAAGTTAAATTTATTAATTTCATCAATAGTGTAATTTTGCACTTCAACAAGATTTTTATAAATTTTGTAAACTTGTTCGGAAAGTTTATTTATTTTGGTAAAATCTTTTAATGTTGAACGAAAATCTTCATATTTTTGGTTATATTCACTGATTTCGAATTCAAAATCACAAAATTCTTTTGTTTTTTCGAAATTATCTAAAATTTGTCTGCAATGCCTGATAGGAATTTGTAGAAATTTCAACACTGCTCTTATGTCGAATTCGGATAATTCGTTTTTCAGTTCTTCGTCACAGAGTTTTAGAATAGTTAAAGAAGCAAGCACAATAGGGTTTTGAATAATTTTTTCGCTGCCTGATAAAAACAATAAATTTGCGTTTTCACTTATGCCTTTTTTTAAACAAAACTTAAGCATATCATCAATTATCGGAGTTACAACAGCTATTTCATTAGGTTTTATGCCTTTTCGGATAAGTTCTTTAATCTCGCTTATGCCGCTGTCAAGCATTTGTGCCCGTTTCGAGAAGGAGGAAAGTGAGGAAATATTTCCTTGAAATGACCCCTCACCCAATTTTTCTAACACTTGAGAGTTAAAACTCTCAAGTGTTGAAAAATCCCCTCTCCCCCAAGGGGCGAGGGTTGTTTGATTATCAGCCTGCTTAGATTGAGGTGAGCATTTTGCATCGTTTACTACCCTCTCCCCTTGGGGGAGAGGGTAGGGTGAGGGGTCATTTATAAAGATTGTTTGGTAAATTTTTTCTAATACTCCTTCAATATTGTTAAATACATCAGAGTTATAAAACCTTAGTATTTTATATCCTTCACCTTCTATAAAATCTTGTCTTACTTTGTCATGCTTAATTTTATCTTCTTGCAAATGTCCTGAACCATCCAGCTCAACAATTATTTTCTTTTCTAAGCATATAAAATCGACAATATATTTACCAAGAGGTGCTTGTCTTCTGAATTTTAAATCACAAAAATTTCTATTACGAAGTAAAAACCACATTATTTGTTCAGGTTCTGTTGTGTTTTTTCTTAAATTTTTTGCTTGGTTTAATGTTTTTTCTGCATAAAACCTAATGGCTGTGTGACGATCCTCTCCCTCAAGGGGGGAGGGGGAAAGAGGATGGGAGGGGGAAATAGAAAACAATCTTTCAAACTCGGCACCGGCTGTTTTATCTGCACTCAAGTATCCTGAACGGCTTGAGCCCAGCTCATCATAAGCAATAAAAGCATCTTTTAATCTTGGTGCCAAAAACTTTATAAAATCAAGACAAATCGGAGTAATTTCATCACCGTCGTCAACAATTAAATATTCAATTTCCTTAAAATAATCAGTATGTGTATAAATATAATTAAAAATCAAACTTTGTCTCAGATAATCTAATGCCCTGGCTTCAAGTGTTTTTTTCTTAAATTCATCCAGTGCAAGCTTAGCATCCGGGGCAAAACTTTCCTTTAAAACTTCTTCAGAACGCCATTTTACATCTTTATCAGACAAATTGTTTTGCACGATTAAAGAATAACGGCGAAACAACTGATGCAGAAGCGATTTTTTTGAATTATAACCTTCAAACTTAATATCTGAAAGCACTTTTCTCATAATAAACTGTGATACTTCAAGCCCTGTAAGGTTTGGAATAATTTTTGTATTTTGATTGTCGGGTATAAGATTTTCTACTTTTACCCAATTGTCTAAAATTGTGTTATAAACAAGTCCGAAAAACGAATATACTTGGAGTTTTTCGATAACATCAACAGATAATTTTTCAAGTGTTTCTTGGATAAATTTATTTTTCTTGTTTGAATTTTGAAGTATGACAAGGATTTTCGAACTGTCGATGCCCGAGTTTAAAAGTTTTGCATAATTCTCAATCAAAACAGAAGTTTTTTCACCCGCTATTGAATCTTGTAATAACATACTCTCTGCTCCCCCTTTCGTTCATTTTATTACGTTAAAGAAGAATTTACAAGAGGGTTCAACAAGTGAAATGTGAAAGGTGAAAAGAATTAGAGAGATGGCAAGAGGAGAAGATGCGTAGATGCGTAGAAAATTAAAACCACGCCTCCACACTCCCACGCATCTTGTCTTCTAAAAACCTTTCGGCCTTTCAGCCAAAATAATTTTCCATTTCCCATTCACTACCTGGTCGATAATCACTTGTGTAATGTAAAAATTGTCCTTATGTCGTAAAGTCGTTAAAAACTGAAGCAATAAGGAGAAAATATGAAGGAAAAAATAATTTTAAGCCTTTGTTTACTTTTGTGCGGTTTATCTGCTGAATGTACCACTGATTTATTTCCGCCCTTACAACCGATGCATCCTTTGCCTCCGATTGGCAGCAATTCTTTCCAAAATTATACAAATAATATGACTGCCCTTGCTAATCCTTTTGCTCCAAAAACTAATATTAATTATCCTAAAGTATCTCAGATTGAGCAGAAATTATTTGGTAAAACTTATTCCAATCAAGATATTGCAATGAGATTGTCAAGGATTGAAAGGAGTTTGTTCTCTACAACTTATGCTCATTCAACCAATGAGCAGAGAATTGACAATATAATTTCTAACTTTAATCAAATAAATACATATCCTAATATATCCCAAAATGTTTTATCAAGGATGGAATCCAGGATTTTTAATCAAAAATATCCTGAAAACGGTTCACAAAGAAGGATTGAAAGATTGGAACAGCAAATTTTTGGTGCTGTTCAGAGCGGGAATCTTGAGGCAAGGTATCGTGCTCTTCAATTAGCAGCAAAAAACTACAATAGAAATCCGTATAACATAGATCCGCTTGATATGAACACTTCCGGTTATGCAACTAACCGTGGATGGA
The DNA here is from genome assembly GCA_028694425.1 of Candidatus Gastranaerophilales bacterium. Taxonomy (GTDB): domain Bacteria; phylum Cyanobacteriota; class Vampirovibrionia; order Gastranaerophilales; family Gastranaerophilaceae; genus JAQVKX01. Next base: position 3,840 of record JAQVKX010000033.1, on the reverse strand, counting down.
AGGGATTAGCCGGGAATTTGGGCAATTCTCTTTTGGGCGGGACGATGACGGGTTTTACCCCACCGATAAATCCTTTTTACGGTAACGGTTATACAAACGGTTTTAATAATTATAGTAATTTTCCGAGCGGCTCCGGAATGTACAGAGGTTATCGTACAAATTATGGTTATCTTGATGATTTTAGCAATTTTGGTAGTACAACAGGTGTGACTATTCTTGATTGAGGTACTCTTAATGCAATTTTACCCATCTGTTACAAAAATGCTCTTAATGTTACATTTTGCAAAAAATTAGCTTAGTTTAGATTTACTGCTAAAATGTAATTATGTTGATGTATTTTTAGGTAGGACACTTTGGCTAAGATTTTATTAGTTTCGGAAAACGAAAAAAAAGGTAAAGAATTTCAAGAAATTTTGCAAAAAAATTCTCATGAATTTTCTTATGCCGATAACCCTTTAATGACAATGGATATAGTAAAAACTCAACTTCCTGATATTATAATTTTGGATACGGAAGTTAAAAAATTCGATTTAAAAACTGTCAGCAAAAGTATTAAATCATTTGAAAATATTCAGACAATTTTGCTTAGTCAAAGTGATGATATAGAACCCGAATTGTTAAAAACCGCAAATGCTTTTTTGCAATATCCTGTTTCAAAAAAATTTTTAATATCAACCGTCAATGCAAATTTAAAAACAAAAAATTCGCTTGAAAAACTTGCAAATTCCAATCAGGAACTTGCAAGAAGTCTTTATCAACTGAATGTTTTATATAACACCAGCTCTCAATTTGCCGGCACTTTAGATAAAAACAAACTTTTAGAAATTATGGTTGACGGCATGGATAAAAGTTTAAGTTTTGGACTGGCATGCACATTGACCTTTAAAAGCGAAAATGAACCTGTATTGATAATTTATTCTTTATATAAAATTTCCGACAGATTGTTGGAAGCTTTAAAACTCAGAGCCGCATTAAATTATAAATCTCTTTTTGATAAAAAAGAAATGCCGTTTGAGCTTGACATAAATAACTTAAAAATTGAAAAGCATGTAAAACATTCGATAAAAGAATATGATTTTTCTGTATTGAGATTTGATGGTATGTTTGCACCGATTGCTTTGAGCGAAAACTTTTTTGGATTTATTGAAGTTTTTCGTGAAACAGAATTTTCAACCGAAGATGCAACATGTTTTCAAACCCTTGCTCAACAAGTTTCTTTGCCGTTAAAAAGTGCTACTTTATATGAAATTAAAGAACAAACCAACAGAAAACTTGAACGGCTTGAACGTTTAAAGTCCGAATTTATTTCAATTGTTTCGCATGAATTAAGGACTCCTCTGACGGCAATCAGAAATTCTCTGGATATTCTTTTGAGCGGGAAATCAGGTGATTTAACAGAAAATATGAATAAATTTCTTAACATGGCAAAAAGAAATTCACAAAGGCTTTCGGGAATTATTAATGATTTGTTGGATTTATCAAAAATCGAAGCAGGGAAAATGGATTTCAAATTTGCAATATCAAAAATTGAACCCGTAATTGAATATGTAAAAACAAATCTGGAAGAATTGGCAAAGGAAAAGAATTTACATTTAATTACACGGCTTGAAGATAATTTTGCAGATATTTATGCAGATGCTCAACGATTAGAGCAAGTTTTGATGAATTTAGTTTCAAATGCAATAAAGTTTACACCCGAAGGCGGAAAGATAGAACTTCGTACTGAAGTAATTGATGCAAAAGACATAAATCCCGTTGAAATGTTTGAAGAAGAACTAAAGAAATTAAAAGGAAAATATTTACAGGTTTGCGTGAAAGACAATGGTATAGGGATTTCTGCGGAGCATTTGGCTCATGTATTCGATAAGTTTGCACAAATCGAAACTTCGCTTTCAAGAAAAGTCGGCGGCTCAGGACTTGGGCTTCCGATTGCAAAACAACTTTTGGATACGCATAACGGAACAATTTGGTGTAACAGCAAGCCGGATAAAGGTTCTTCATTCTATTTTGTAGTACCGCTTTCAAGCGAAAAAAATAATTTTATGCTCGATTTAAAACAATCTTTACAGAAAGCAAAAGTTAACAATTCTTCACTTGCTTTAATTAAGCTAAAAGCTGAAAATGAGTTAATGCAGGATTTACAGAAAAATGTAATCATTGAAACGTATCTTAACAATTCGTTTAAAGAAATTGATGACAAACATACCTCTTTAATAATGGTAATTCCTGACGGAGACAAGTTTTCTGCTGATTTTTTAAAAAAGAAAATTAACGGTTATTTTAAGGACAGAAAGAACTTGTATCCGACATATGCTATAATGTATTCATACGGGGTTTATCCCGATGATGCTGCAGATGAAGTTGAGTTGATTAGGAAAGTTAATGAAGGATTGAGAAAAATTAAAGATTAAGGAAATAGTATTTTAGCTGAACGGCTGAAGAGCTGAAAAGCTGAAAGGTTAAAATAAATGGAAAATGGAAAATGGAAAATTAGTTGCAGCTTGTCCCTCCCTTGCGGAGGAACCGAAATCTTTGATTTCGAGGGAGGGTATTCTTTCTCCCTTTCCCTTTTACCTTTTCCCTAAAATATAAGGGGTAGAAAAAATGAAAAAGGTTTTAATAGTAGACGATGAACAGGATATTGTAGAAAGCTTGCAGTTTGTACTTGAAGCGGCAGGATTTAAATGCTATTGTGCTTACAACGGTGAGGACGGTTTAAGTTTGGCACGTGAAATTTTGCCGGATTTAATCATATTAGATGTCATGATGCCGAAAATTAACGGGTTTAAGATTTGCCGGCTTTTAAAGTATGACAATAAGTACAAAAATATTCCTATCCTGATGGTAACCGCCCGTTCGCAGGTTGAAGACAAAATGATTGGTGAAGAAACCGGCGTTGATGAATACATCACAAAGCCCTTTGAACTGGATGAAATTGTCAAAAAAGTCGAAGGATATCTAAAAGTTAGTAGTAAACAGTAAACAGGAAATAGGAAAACGGAACTGTTCACCTGTTCACCCATTCACCTTATAAACTAAAAAGGTTAAACAATTGGAACAATTGGTAACAAATAAAACGCTTGAAAAACTGAAATATGACCTTGTACGAGATGCTTTGGTCGAATATGAAATTGTGGAAAAAGCACAGGAAATTGCTGCCGCTCAAAATATTAATATCGGACAAGCTCTTATTAACTCGGGTTCTTTGAGTGAAGAAACTCTGCTTAAGTTTTTGGAAGCCAAACTCCATATACCTTATGTTAATTTGGATGATTATAAACTTGATAAAAATTGCTTAAAATACATAAATTTTCTTGATGCACAGAGGTTTAAAATTATTCCGCTGTTTAAGATAGAAGATATCCTAACCGTAGCAATGGCTGATCCGCTTGATTTATTTGCCATTGATAAAATAGTTGAGACAGCAGGGTGTTCGATTGAACCGGTTATCTCTTCTGAAGCAAGTATTATGAAAAAAATTGAGGAGTATTATAAGACCGATAACACTGTAGGTGAAATTTTTATAGACAACAGGGCATTTGATTATGATTGGAGAGAAGAGCTTCACAGTGAAGATTTAAACGAAGAACACATTCAAAAAGTTATTCGTGCGATTTTAAAGCAAGCTATTTTGGAAAATGTCCATGAAGTTTATTTTGAGTACATTAAAAACGGACTGGGCGTAAATTTTAAAAAGAATTCGGAAGTTTTAGACAGGGGATATATCCCCTCAGTACTTACTTCTTCATTTATTTCTAAACTTAAGTCGCTTTCAAATCTTGACCCTTCGGTAAGTGAGGTTCCTCAACTCGGAAAGTTATGTTTTAAAGTTGATGAGAT